>DUUI01000014.1 GCA_012841625.1 Erysipelothrix sp.
TGAAGTGACTGACTTCAGTAGTTTTCAATCTGATTTAAATGATGATCATAAGGTTCTTCAAGAGGTTTTTGATTTGCCACTAAAATATAGACAAGTTATCTACTTACATTATTATGAAGGCTACTCAATAAAGGAAATTTCCAATTTATTAAATAAAAATGAATCTACTATAAAAACTCAATTAAGTCGCGCCAGAGAACGATTGAAAGGAGTGTTAAATGATGAATAAAATTAAAGAAAAATATAAAAAGATTCAACCAGATGATGGACTAAAAAACGATATTTTAAAGCATGTCATTGAATCTGAACCCAAACCAACAAGATTATTTTTAATAAAAAGAGCAGTATATGTTTTAACTATTATTGTCGGTGTATTTGTTGTAAACAACCTAGCAAACAACGATATTGACAACACACCAGCTCCCAATGAACAAGAAGATGCACAGGAGGTTGTGGTTGTCCCAGAAGATCCAGGGCAAACTGATACAATCAAAGATAAGGAACCAATATCTAACGAGACAACAGAGGAAATGATTAGAAATGAACACCCAACTGCCAGCATTATTGAAACAAACCAAGATTATGAATTAGTACTTGAGATGTCTGAATCAGGAGGGATGGGTCTATCAGCCACTAGCCATTATGATATTAGAAATGATATTGATATGTATCCATCAGTTGAAGACTCTATCAATCTTCCAGTACTTGTGAATCCTCACTATACAGAAACTATGATGGAACCACAATACATTATTTCAACCCAAGACCTATTAAATGATGCAGCAATATTTATTGATCGATTTGGCCTAGACACTGATAGCATTGAAGTTGAAAGTTATGGTTACTCAACCACAATTAATTTTGTTAATGATAATATTGAAATTAGAAGTGATTACTTAACAAGCTACAAGATAAGCATTTATGATATTGAACGTTTTGTAAAAACACATAATTTAGATAGCTTTCCAGATTTATCGAGTGAATCAGCTGAAAGTATAGAAAAAAGACTGAATTGGGTACTAGAGTCATTAGGAATTTCAAATGAGTATCGTGTCTATCATGATTGTGATTTGAATTTTCTGGATGAGTATATTTGTGTTGAATCCTTTGGCAGTCTTTATTCAGAACATCCCCAACAACAAGTTTTAAACAATTTATTAACAAAAATAAAAATCAATGCTTCCCTTGTAGGTGATATAGAAGGCGACGAAATTTATGACGTTGTGATAGAACTACCAAGAGCTTATGCCTATGAATCAATTGGAGAGTTTCCAATTATTTCTCAAACACAAGCACACGAAAAATTACTAAGAGGTGAGTATGCATCTTTATATCAACATGATTATTTAGATGAAGCAGATATTTATTTATTAGGCATAAACTACTATGAATCTTACTCCAATCGATTGTTGATTCCAGTCTACACCTTTAGAGTTGATTTAGAGAAAGTCTTCCCTGACTTGAGTGATTATTATCTAAGTACAATGTATGGATTTTATCATGTGCCAGCCATTGAAGGGACTGCTATTGTATTAACCTTTAACTAGACGTCTTTGATTTTCTAGCTCATTAATTTCAATTTGATTATTCGTCATTTCGATCAGTTCATCAAATAGCGAGTCATCAAGAACATCTAATGTAAAAATCATTTTATCTGAATAGTCCCGACTTGTAATTGATGCTTTAGGAAAAATCTTAGTTTCAATAATTGACATAAGATCATAACTAATGATAATTTGAGTAATTTTCACTTCTTGATATTGATAAAATTGTTGGTGCTCTAAACCATGGGAAACGGCTTGTCCATAAGCTCTAATTAAGCCACCCCGACCTAAGAGCGTTCCACCAAAATAACGAACAACAATAGCTGCCACTTCATTTACATTGTTTCCCAATAAGGTTTGAAGCATCGGAAAACCTGCCGTATTACTTGGTTCGCCATCATCATGAGCGTAATGAACATCATCAACGACCACAGCTAAACAGTGATGGTTCGCATTGGGATGTTCTTTTCTTAATTGTTTTTGGTATTCTTTGGCTTCGTCTAAGCTTTTTACATGGTAAAAATATGTAATAAATTTAGAGCGATCAACTTCGATTTGTGTTTCAATTCCTTCTTTTATTATCTTCATATCTGTATTCTATCACATCTAAATAAACAAATGATTTGAATATCAAACTAAAACTTGGTATTATTATCCAGAAACGAGGTTTATACAATGAAAAGAATAGCAGTTGTTACAGACAGTACTACTTTAGATTCACCAAAATTATTAAATCACCCAGACCTTTATGTCGCACCTCTCGAAGTTATTGCTAATGGGAAAACTTATGAAGATAGAGTTGAGCTACAAGAAGAAGACTGGATAAACTTCTTAAAAGCAGATGCAACGATGACCACTTCGCAACCATCTTTAAAAAATACGATAGACGTTTTAAAGAAAGCAAGAGATGGCGGATATGATCATATTTTTGTTTTGCCACTCACATCAAACTTATCAGGAACCTATAATGGTTTCGTACTCGCAAACAATGAACTTGAGATTGAAAATCTAGAAATTATTGATACAAAGGCCATCGCAGGTCAAATCACAGTTATGATTGAAAAGGTCTTTGAATATGCCAAACAAGGTCGAAGCGTTGAAGATATTCGATCCATGATTTATACTTTAATGGACAACAATATCACTTACATCTATCCAGCTACTTTAAAAAGATTGGTTGCTTCAGGAAGAATGAATAAGGCTGTTGGCTCACTCGCAAGTTTATTAAAACTACGATTACTCTTAGTTTTAGAAAACAAGGGCGAACAAATTGAGAAGCATGAAATCTATCGTACGGAAAAGAAATTGTATGCAGATTTAGTACAACAATTCAAGAATATGAACGTTAATGAAGATGATTGGGTCATCTATGTGTTACATGTTGAGAACAAAGAAGGTGCTGATCATCTATCAACAATTTTAAAAGAACATTTTGGAAATATCGAAATACGATTTGAAATGTTGCCTGGCGTCATCGCAACACATGTTGGATTAGGAGTATTAGGGGTACAAGCTGTCTTGAAAGAGAGTCGCTAAAATTTATGAAACGATATGCTGTTATTATCGATAGTTCTACTACAGTACCAAAAGAAATTGAAAATCATCCTGACCTTTATATGACTCATCTAGCCTTTACAATAGATGGAAAAGAATTTAAAGATGGATTAGACCTAACCTACGAAGAGTTCTTAAAAGCATTAAAAGCAGATAAAGACATGACATCATCCATGCCAACCTTTGGCGAAGTGATGCGTGTTTATAATGAAGTCAAAGAACAAGACTATGACCACATCTTTGTCATTAGTATCTCATCAAAACTCTCAGGAACTTACAATGCCTTTTACATGGTACAAGAAGAACTCAAGATAGCCAACTTAACAGTTATCGATTCATTCACTGTGGCTGGACCACTGGGCATTATGGCACAAGCTGTCTTTGAACTGGCTAAACTTGATGCAGAAGTAGATGAAGTGGTAAGCACATTAAACTACTTAATCGACAACACACTCTCATTTATTATTCCACTAAACTTAAACAGACTCATGAAATCAGGACGAGTCAATAAAGCTGTGGGCACACTTAGTAACCTATTAAAACTTAAAGTGATTCTAGTCTTAGAAAATAAAGCAGCCGCTATCGATAAGTTTGACGTTACACGAACTCAAAAAAGAGCCTTCTCTAAAGTGAGTGAAGCACTTAAGAACTTTGGTGTTAATGCTAAAGAATATGCACTCATAATTTCTGGTGTTGACCAAAGCAGTCCTGTCATGGAAGCTATTACTAGTTTAAAACAATCATTTGGACCTATTAAAATACATCAACAAGTGCTACCAAGTATTCTAGCATTACATGGTGGCCTTGGGGCTATCACAATTCAAGCGATTAGAACATCATATTAATAAACAA
>DUUI01000001.1 GCA_012841625.1 Erysipelothrix sp.
ACATCAGCCTTTAAGATAACAGGAATTTCTGTAATCTCACCATCTTTTAGACGAGCCGATAAGTCTTCTAAGCTAATTGCACTTGATTTACGACGCTCAGTCTCAATCTTGTCTTGTAAGCGATCATCGGCAACAGAGCGAGCTTTCTTCTCTTCATTAAAGACTTTGAATAAGTCCCCTGCTTCTGGTACATCACTAAGTCCAATAATTTCGACTGGTTTACTTGGTCCTGCTTTTTTAATCTCACGACCTCTGTCGTCAACCATTTTACGAACACGTCCATGAGCTGTTCCAACAACAATACTCTGACCTGTTTCCAGTGTCCCTGTTTGAACAAGTAATGTTGCGACTGGGCCACGACCTTTGTCTAAACGAGCTTCAATAACAGTTCCTAAAGCTAAACGATTTGGGTTTGCTTTGAGTTCTTGTAATTCTGCTAAAACTAAAATGTTTTCAAGTAATTCATCAACACCCGTTCCTTTTAATGCACTGACTTCAACAAAGACAGTGTCTCCACCATATTCCTCAGAAACGACTTCTAAATTCATCAGTTCACTCTTAACATGATCAGGATTGGCAGTTGGCTTGTCCATCTTATTAATTGCGATCACAATTGGAACACCTGCTGCTTTAGCATGGTCAATTGCTTCTTTGGTTTGAGGCATCACACCATCATCTGCAGCTACAACAATAATAACTATATCTGTTACCTGAGCACCACGTGCTCTCATGGCTGTGAATGCTTCGTGTCCTGGTGTGTCTAAGAAAGTTACTTTCTTATCATCGACATGAACTTGATAGGCTCCAATATGTTGTGTAATTCCACCAAATTCATCCGCCACAACTTTGGCATTACGGATGGTATCTAATAGTGTTGTTTTACCATGGTCAACATGTCCCATGATGGTTACAATTGGGGCTCTTTCTTTTAAATCTTTAGGATCATCTTCAATAAGATCCATTAATGTATTTTCATCAACGACTTCTTCTTTGGTTGCATCCACATCATATTCCATACAAATTAACTCAACCATTTCATCATTCATTGAATCATTGATGGTGAGTGCATGACCTAAAAGAAAGAGTACGCGAATTAGGTCAGAAGATTGACGGTTTAATTTCTCGGCTAATTCACCAACCGTAATACCTTCTGTATAGGTAATCTTTGTCACCTTTTCGGGTCTTGGTTTAAATACTTGTTTTTGATTTCGATTAGACCCTCTTCGTTTATTTGGTTTTCTTCGATTGTTTTTTCTTGTCATACACATCCTCCTTATATTTAATCGATATTTAGCATCTTGGCAAAGTTACTATCAGTAATACCTATTGACATCCGATTGGATAGACTCATGGCATTTGATAACTCTTTGCTGGAGTACTTTTCGACTACGCTCAGATTATAGAAATGAGCTTTTTTATAAACTCTTTCTTTTGTTTTCTGACTCGCATCCGTAGCTAAGATTAATAATTTAACCTTGGCTAGGTTTTTAAAGAGAAGTTCACCAGTTAATAAAGCATTGGCTTTCTTAGCTAATCCTAGATTACTTAAGAAATTGTCTGATTTGTTCATAAACTTCTTCTTCAATAGTTGTGCCTAAGGCTCTCTCTAAAGCTTTTGTTTTAATAGCTTTATCTAAAACATCAGGACTTTTTAAGATATAAGCTCCCCGACCATGAGCTTTACCTGTTGGATCGACACTGACTTGTCCCTCTTTGTTCTTGGTAATGCGTAAGAGTTCCTTTTTTGGAAACATCTCATTACTCACTACACATCGACGCATTGGAATTTTTCTAGTCATTAGTCTTCGTAATAATCGTCGAAATCATCATAATCGATGTCATCATACCAATCATCACCTAATTGATGTGTATCGACTTCTGCTAATTCTTCTTCCGTATAGGTCGGTTTGATTTCATATTCTAATTCAGCCAATAGCTCAGCTGTATTAACACGCTTAAGTTCTTCTTCATGTGAACGACGTTTGCGTTTTCTTGGTTGTTGACTCTGTTGATGACGACTTGCGTCTGCCAATTCCTCAAACTTAGACACATATTCTTGTCTTTGACGAATCGTTTTCTTAGGTTTTGGCTTTTCGATTACTGGCTCTTGTTCTTCAACTGTCTCAACTTTTTCTTCAACAGCTTCTTCCTCAACAACTTCTTCTTCAAGTGTTTCTTCTTCAACAACTTCAGGCTCAACTTCGACTACTTCCTCTTCATTAAGCTCTTCTACTGTTGTTTCATCAACAATTGTTTTTTCAGGTGTTTCTTCAAGTACTTCTTCAAGTACTTCTTCAAGTGTTTCTTCTTGTTCAAGTTCAAGCTCTTTCTGAAGTTCAGCCTCTTTAGCTGCAATCGCATCTAAACGTGCTTGAGCTTGTTTAGCTTTGGCTTGAGCAAGTTCAAGTTCAAGTTGTGCTTGATACTCTTCCATTAACGCCATATAGTCTAAACCAAGTTCTTCTACTTCAGTTACTGACTTGATATCAATTTTCTCTTTCGTTAAACGCACTGCTAAACGAGCCACATTCCCTCTACGCCCAATGGCTAGTGATAATTGTTTATCATCAACAACGACAACTAAGCCTCGTTTTTCCTGAGATGGGAAAACAGCAATGACATCGGCTGGCGATAATACATTACGAATTAACTCAATTGTATTTTCAGACCATTCAAAGATATCAATCTTTTCACCCTTAAGTTCTTCAATAACCACTTGAACACGACTTCCACGAGGTCCAATACATGCACCAATAGGATCGATATCAGGATTGTTTGAATGAACTGCCATCTTCGTTCTTTCGCCTGCCTCACGAGCAATTGCGCGAATTTCAACGACACCTTCATAAATTTCAGGAACTTCTTTTTCAAATAAACGCTTAACTAAATTAGGGTCCGCTCTAGAAACAATAACTTGAGCTCCCTTTGTATCTTTTATAACTTCACTAATAATGACACGAAGTCTCTGTCCTTCTTGATAAATCTCATTACTCATTTGTTGAGCACGAGGCATGACGGCCAACGCTTTACCAATATTAACAACGGCGAAACGTTCCTCAACAGATTCAATTTCACCAAAAATCATTTCATCTTTTTTATCAATATATTCATCATAAACAGCTTGTTTCTCAGCTTCACGAATTTTTTGTTTTAATACTTGTTTCGCTAATAAAGAAGCAGCACGACCTAGCTCATTAATCGGATAATTGATACGCTGAAAATCTCCAACTTGTAACGTTGAATCTTCCGGTAATTCATCCAATTGAACTTGTAGCGCATCATCCTCAACCTCTTGAACAACTTCGAAAAGTCGATAAAGTCTGAGTTCCTCATCTTCAACAACTACCTCAGCTAAAGCATCTGAGACATCTATTTGTTTTCGATACGCTTTAATAATCGCTTCTTTTAGAGCTTCTTCAACAATTTCGCGCTCTACATTACGATCATCTACAATAGCTTCTATAGCCATCACAAAATTTTCTAGTTTCATACTTTCTCCTTTAAAACTTAACTGCTATATGAATAGTTTCAATATCTTTTAATGCAATTGTTTCTTTCTTTGGTCGGCCTTTGATAAAGTATTTCAGTTTAATGCTGTCAACCATTACTTCTAACAAAGTGCCTTGGATTGATTCACGAGATTTATCCGTGAAGTCTACATTTATGTAGTCTTCAAGATGATTTATTAAATCTTCCTTCGTTTCTAGGATTCTTTCAACTCCTGGTGAGCCAATATCTAATAAATATTCAAAATCAAGTTCATCAAGCTCATCCAATGCCTCTGAAATTGGTTTAGTAATAGCACTGGCTTGGTCTAAATCTAAGGTTTTATCTTGATTTTGTAGGGATATCTCAAGAACTTTCTGATGACCCATCTTATCCCAACGCAGATTCACCAGTTCTAATTCATGTTCTTGAATAATCGGTTCAAGTTTTTCATGAATCTTTTTTAAATCAACCATATTTCTCCTTTTTGACAATAGATAAGGAGTGGTACGCACCACTCCTTAATTACTAATATAATAACATAAACCACCATTGATTTAAAGTAAATAGTCTCTAAAACAGTGATAATTGGTTAAATTCTGACAATTCATCAAGAACATTTAAACTCTTTAGTTCATTTAAAGCATTTTGGTTAATTTGTGTCCGACGTTTAAAGTCTTCAATCGATAAGAATTCTCGCTCTTGTCTTTGTTCGCATATTCTATGAGCAACACTCGTACCTAAGCCATCAACCGCATTAAACGCCACTAAAATCGCTTTTGGATCATGAGGATCTGGCCAGAATTTATCAGCATGACATTCATGCAAATTCATCGGTTTAAAATAATACCCACGAATCGACATTTCATAAGCAACTTCCAAAGTACTTATTAAGCCTTCTTCTTTAGCACTAATTTTATCCTCAATATTATAGCTTCCCCTTCTACTCATAATATCGTTTAAACGCTTCTCAATCACATCAGCACCGCCCAACATCGTACTTATCTCATAATGGGAGCATCTAAGTGTAAAGAATTGAGCATAAAAATCACGAGGTCGATGAACCTTAAACCAGGCCACTCTAAAGCCCATAATACAATACGCCACAGCATGTGCTTTAGGGAATAGATATTTAATCATCTGAGCTGACTGGATATACCAATCCTGAACTCCGCGACTAGTCATTTCTTCAATCCATTCAGGCTTTAAGCCTCGTCCCCTACGAACTGACTCCATAATATTAAAGGAGGTTTTCTCAGGCACACCTATATGCGTTAAATAAGTCATAATATCATCACGACATGCGATAACATCATCTAATGTATAACCATTTTGAATAATCGATTGAGCATTTTTCAACCAAACATCAGTGCCATGTGATAAACCAGAAATACGAACTAAATCAGAAAATTTCTTAGGTGAAGTGTCTTCCAACATTCTGCGAACAAAAGGCGTCCCAAATTCAGGCAAGCCGACAGCACCATTTGGGTCACGCTGACGGCGATGGTCCAACATTAATGCATCAGTACTACTGAAAATAGACATTGTCTTTGGGTCATTGAGCGGAATTTGATTGACATCTAATTCTGAAACATCACCCAAAAACTTCATTGCTGTTGGATCAACATGTCCTAAAATATCAAGTTTAAGTAAATTATTTTCTAAATCATGGTATTCGTAATGGGTTGTTTTCCATGCTGCTTCTGGATTATTGGCGGGATATTGATATGGTGTAAAATCTAAAATATCTTTATCCTTAGGAATAACAACAATTCCTCCTGGATGCTGACCAGTTGATCGTTTAACACCAGCAGCTCCACCAATTAAAAACTCACGATATGCATTGTGTTTAGGAGTTTTTGGTGGTACATTTTCATAAAAGCCACTGACTAATCCAAAGGCTGTTTTCTCAGCAATCGTCCCAATTGTGCCAGCTCTTAGCACTTTATCTTCTCCAAATAATTCCTTGGTATAAGCATGAGCTACTTCTTGATAATCACTTGAGAAGTTTAAGTCAATATCAGGAACCTTATCCCCCTCAAATCCTAAGAAGGTTTCAAATGGTATATCTTGGCCTTCAGCCAACAGTTCGCTCTCACAGACTGGACATTTTTTGCTGGGTAAATCATATCCAGAAGCGTATTCATTTTGAGTGAAAAATTCAGAATGATGACATGTTTGACACACATAATGAGGGACCAGTGGATTCACTTCAGTGATATTGGCCAAAGTCGCTACTAATGATGAACCAACCGAACCACGTGATCCAACCATATAGCCATCATCCATACTTCTCTTAACAAGTAAGTGAGAAGTATAGTAAATAACACCAAAACCATTACTAATAATGCTTGTTAGTTCTTTTTTAATTCGACTCAAAACAATCTCAGGTAATGGATCGCCATACAATGCTTTCGCATTATCATAGACGATTTTTGTCAATTTCTCATCAGATTCTTCAATACTAGGTGTATATAAATCCTTTGGAATTGGCATTACCTCTTCAATTTGATCACTAATCTTCAATGGGTTGGTAATAACAATACGCTTGGCTTCAGCCTTTGATAAATAAGGATATCCTTCTAACATCTCTTGGGTTGTTCTTAAATGTTGATCTGGACTCGCTTGAGTTGCTCTTAAGTTCTCATCATAAATGTAGAGTGGATGTTTCGCTCCACCAATTCCCATTGCGTTGATATAAATCTCGCGAAATACTTTTTCATGGCTTAAAACATAGTGAACATCACCCGTCGCCACAACTGGAATGTTTAATTTATGAGCTGTCATAAATATATTCTTCAATATGCCAATTAACTGTTCTTGGGTAAAAATACTGCCAAAATAAAGCAAAGGATTATAATTCTCAAGTGGTTGTAGCTCAATATAATCATAGAATTTCATTTCTTCTTCAAGCTCAGCTTGAGATGCAGTTCTGGCGACTTCAAATAAGTATGAATTAAAACAAGCCGACCCAATTAATAGATTCTCTCGATTCTCTTCAATCGCTTGACGCGTTATGCGCGCTTCAGCAATTGATTCATCTTCCTTCTTACTGGATTTACCACGATACATTAACATTTCCGTATGAGACATAGAAACCAACTTATACAATGATTTTAAACCTTTAGAATTTTTAGCTAAAACAATCGCATGATATGGTCTTAATTTATCAATTGTACTGATGCTCTTTTGAAAATCAAGAAGTTCTTGTGATGTATTTACACCCTTTAAGCGTAACGCCTCAACAAGTCGAACAAAAACAAAATGTAATACTTGTGCATCATAATCAGCTCTATGAGCTACTTTATCATCATATTCAACTGAGTAATATCGAGCAACTGCTCCTAAAGTATACGAGCGTCGATTATCAATTAAGGCCCATGACAATGATAATGTATCAATCAGTGAATTAGTAATTGGCTGTAAATTTAATTTTTGAGCCGCAGCTTGTAAAAAACGATAATCAAACATCGCATTGTGAGCGACTAAAACAGAGTCACCAATAAAGTCTAGTATCTTTGAAAAAACATCTTCTAATGTTGGAGCATCTTTGACATGTTCGTCAGATATTTGGGTAATTTGAGTAATTCGTTTAGGAATTGAAATGGGTGGCTTAACAAATAATTGTAAGCTTTCAGTAACCATCCCATTTTCAAACTTAACCCCACCAAATTCAATAATATGATCATATTGGGATGATAAACCTGTCGTTTCTAAGTCAAATAAAACAAAGCTGCCAGTTTCAAAGTCAAAGGAATTGTGACCTCTCAGAATTTTTAACTCATCATCAACAACATTCATTTCAACGCCATAGATTACCTTAATCTGTTTATCTGGGTTTAATTTATTCAAAGAACTTGCTGTTCTTTGTGCAGCTGGAAAAGAATGAACCGCAGTATGATCCGTTATGGCGATTGCGCTGTGACCATAATTATAAGCTTGTGTAATTAAACTTGAAACATCACTGACGCCATCCATTTCACTTGCTTTGGTGTGTGCATGAAGTTCAATCCTTTTAATTTCAGCCTTGTCTTTGTATGTATAAGGACTTTCAATTCGTGTGATTTGATTGTTTTTGAAACTATTTGATTTTCGATAATTATCAAATATATAAGAGCCATACACTAAAGCCCAGTCTCCAACAGCTAATTCAAATTCAGAAGCATTTTTGAAGAAAAGTGTTGTTTCTATCGCGTCGTCATAATCAGTAAAGTATAATGTTAAAACCGTATTTCCAGTCCTTGTTTCACGCTCATCAATTTTGAATAGCTGTCCCTCAAAATAAACATCATGACACTCATCAACCAGCATTGAAATGGTCACTTTGGTGTAATCTTCAAAAGATTTCTTTTTATTATTCGCATATTGGTTCACTTTAACTGGTTGAGCATTTTCAAACTTTTGACGATACACTGCTTCCTCAATCACAACCACATCATTTTCAACAAGTTGACACTCACAAAAGTTTTTAACTCCAAGCTTTTTAAGTTCATCATTAATAACTTGTAAAACTTGATTGATATAATCTTGTTCGCCGCGATTAAGTGCTTGAAAAACAATCTGGTCATCATTAATTTGAACAGTTGTATTGAGTATTAAATCTCGCAATTGATGCTTTGAGATAATCGCTGTCAGATATTCATGAAACAAATCATAGTCTAAACTTTTACTATCTAAAACAAAACTCAAGTCAATATCACATTGAAATGTGTTTTGTAATTGTGAATTAAGATAATTAATCACATCGACAGACACTGGTTCATACGCTTCTAGCAATAGACTTAAGGTGTTTTTGTTTTTATGATAGACTACTTTTTTAATTTCATTATTTTTAAATGCACTAAAAAAATCTGATTGACAATTTATTTTTTCAAGTAATTCATATGTTTTCATTCAATTCCTACTTTACTAATTTGTTTAAAGCATCTTTGGCTGCTTGCTGTTCGGCTCTTTTTTTGGAAGTTCCCTTCCCTTTTCCTAGTATTAATTCATCAAGTTTAACAATCGCCTCAAAAACTGGTTGATTGGCTGGTCCAGAAGTGGAAATAATGTGATACTGAACTGTTTTTCTAGAATCTGATTGAACAAACTCTTGTAACTTCGTTTTAAAGTCCATCAGATTTTCCTTATCAATTGTCTCAAACTTTTCTTTAATGACAATTTCACAGATTTTACTAATTGCTTCAAAGCCCTGATCTAAATAAAGAGCTCCAATGACGGCCTCAAAGGTATCCGCCAGAATGCTATTACGTTGATAACCACCATTTTTTTCCTCGCCCACTCCTAGTTTTAAAAATTGACCAAGATTCATTTTGCGTGAAAATTCAGCTAACACTTTCTCATTTACTAATTGAGCTCTTAAAAGTGTCATATCCCCTTCGGATATTTTAGGTTCTTGTCGATATAAAAAATCAGCTGTCCAGAGTTGTAAAACAGCATCTCCTAATAGTTCTAAACGCTCGTTATCTGCTAAATCTAAATGTTTGTTTTCATTGATATAAGAGGTATGAATAAAGGCTTGATAGATTAATGATGAATCATTAATTGTGATACCATATTCTTTAAAATACTCATATAATTTCATGTTGTCCTCCTATATCGATGCTTGAATTAACAAGCGTTGTTGTGATTTTCTAATGTTCTCTACAAATATTGTAGCTTCTTTTTCAGGATTATCAACTAAGTTTTTCGCATCAGCTTTTGCGAGTTCAAGAATTTTCAAGTCATTGGCTAGATCTAAATGACTAAAATGAGGAAATCCTGACTGTCTTTGACCTAGTAAATCACCAGTTCCTCTTAGTTTTAGATCAAGTTCTGATAGTTTAAAACCATCTCGCTCATTTACAAATATATGCAAACGATTTAATGAGTCTTGATTTCTAGAATTTGTTAACACAAAGCAGAAACCTGCTTGATCCTTACGTCCAATTCGCCCTCTTAATTGATGAAGTTGACTCAACCCAAATCGATCTGCATCATAGATAATCATCATATTCGCATTATCAACATGGACCCCCACCTCAACAATCGTAGTACTGACTAAAACATCAAGTTGATGATTCTTGAATTTACTAATTTCTCTATTTATAGTCTCATTTTTTAATTTAGAGTGAATCGAACCAATTCTTAATTTATCGCCTAACTCATTCTTTAAATTTTTCGTTACTTCAATTACATTTCGAGTTTCATCATCATCTATGGCTGGACAGATGACATATACTTGTTGTTTCTCTTTTAGAACAAAATCTAAGACATCATCTAAAATATCAATAATTGAGTTTCTTTTAATTAATTTGGTCGTTATCGGTTTTCTGCCCTGTGGAAGAGTTTCAATCATTGAAATTGATAAATGGGAATATAAAGTTGAAGCAAGAGTCCGAGGAATCGGTGTTGCTGACATCATTAACACATCAACAGCCGCTCCTTTTTCAATTAAGCTTTGTCTTTGAGCTACCCCAAATCTATGTTGTTCATCAATAATAACAAAGCCTAACTTGTTGTAACTCACATCTTTTGAAAATAAGGCATGTGTACCAATAATGATTTTAGCATCACCTGTCTGAATGCGTCTTAGTAAATCACTTGCTTTAGTAGTGCTTGTTAGTAAATCAACCTCTAAACCAAACTCTTTAAATGATTGCGCATGCTGAGTCGCCAATACTTCGGTTGGTGCTAAAAAAGCAACTTGATGCTGTGCTTTAAGCATCGCCTTAGTCATTAGCATTGCGACAACTGTCTTACCTGATCCGACATCTCCTAGGAGTAATCGTCTCATCAGTGAACTATCTTTAAGATCCTGTAGTATTTCTAATGACACTGCCAATTGATCTTTAGTTAACTTGAATGGCAGTGATTTAATTTCTTCTTCTAAGTTAAATTGCGAAAAATCTTTTATACTTTTTGGTCTCATTAAATCTTCTAAGCGACTTAATTCTAAGGCCATTTGATATCTTAAGGCTTCTGCATATTTTAGTGTCCTAAGTGCGTCACTAAGATTTTCAGATGAACTTGGTAAATGTATTTCTTGTAGAGCTGTTTTGGTGTCAAATAATTTATATTTATTAACTAAAAAAGTTGGAATCATTTCATGAATTGTATCAATTTGTTTGGTTAATACTTTTTTCATGATGGTTCGCATCTGATGCTGATTGACTCCTTTTTTTAATGGATATACAGCAAAGTAACCAATGCTATCGTCAATTGTTTTTTGATTAATTGTGCTTACAACAAAGTCTCTTTTATCATTAAATGACCCGGTTATAGTTATTTTATTGTCACCATAGGTGTTTTTAAAATATGGACGATTGTATATGACACAATTTAGTTCATTATCTTTAGTTAATACTTTAAAGCGAACAATTGAACGTCTTGAAAATCTTAATGTTTTAATGGCCGAAATAATGGTGCCTTGTAAAACAAATGTTTTTGTTGAATCATAGCTATTTTCATCCCATAATTCTCTAAATTCGTAACGAAAAGGATAAATCGTCAATGCCGCTTTATCCTGTGTAAATTCGCCTATATATTTTTCAATGGTTTGTTTTTGCTTTAAAGTAAGCACTCACTACTCAACTCCCACCATATATGAGTATACTGGTTGATTCCCCTGAATGACTTCGACTTCTAAGTCATATTGTTTTTCAAAGACTTCAGCAAATTCATGAGCAACCTCAATATTACCATCTTCACCAACGATTAATGTAATTATTTCAGCATCTTCATGAACTAAATTATCGACTAAGGTTTTCAATGCTCGATCTAAGTCTGTAGTAGAAATAACAATTTTCTTATCGGTAATACCCATATATTCGCCCGCTTTAATTGCTAATGAATCAAAGGTTGTATCCTTTATTGCGTAAGTAACTTGCCCAAACTTTGTATGAGCAACTGCTTCTTGCATGTTGTCAATGTTTTCTTCAATACTTACTTCTGGATTATATGCGATACAAGCCGCAATTCCTTGAGGAATTGATCTAGTTTCAATTACTACAATGTTTTTGTCTTCAATAAGTTCCATCGTTTGTTTAGCAGCTAAGAATATATTTGAGTTATTTGGAAGAATAATTACATTCTTACAGTTTAGCTTTTCAATCACTGCCACAAAATCTTCTGTCGATGGATTCATTGTTTGTCCGCCACTGACATTGACATCAACCCGTAACTCTTTGAAATATTCCGCTAAACCATCACCAGCACTGACTGATACAATGCATGTATCTTTGTATTCAGTGACAGCTGCTTCTAGTGATGAAGATGTGACAACATTGTTTTCTAATGTGAAGGCATCATGCATTAGTTCTTCATGTTGTTGAGCCATATTTTCGATTTTTAGCCTCACAAATTCACCATATCTTTGACCAAGGTTTAATGCATCACCTGGTGTTAATGTATGAATATGAACTTTGACGATATCTTCATCGTGCACCACAACAAGGCTGTCCCCTAATGCTTCTAATTCACGTCTAAAGGTATCTTCACTAAAATATTTAATTGATCTATCATTAAGTTCAACAATAAATTCAGTACAATAACCAAATTCCTCATGTTCAAATTGAGCTTGTACATGCGCTACCTGTTGTGTTTGAGAAACATCAGCAAGTATTGGTCGACCTTCTAAATAGGCTTGGAAGCCTTGTAAGATAACAAGTAATCCAGCACCACCCGAGTCAACGACACCGACTTCTTTTAGAACTGGTAGCATATCTGGTGTTTTATTTAGAGCAATTTCTGCTTGCGTCACAAAATAGTTTAAGGTGTCTTCGACTGATAATTCATTTCCATTTGTAACATAGGAAAGAGTTGCTTCTGAAGCTAAACGAAGAACAGTTAAGATAGTCCCCTCGACTGGACGCATGACTGCTTTATAGGCAATTTTTTTACCATTATCAAAGGCAAGTGCTAAATCTAAGGAATCTAGTTCACTTTTATCTACGATGGCTTGTGAGAAACCTCTGAAAATCTGAGATAGGATAACCCCTGAGTTTCCTCTTGCGCCCATTAATAATCCTTTTGATAAAACTTTTGATAATTGACCTACATGTGTTGAATTGTGATTTATAACTTCTTTGACACCTGCTGTAAAGGTTAAATTCATATTCGTTCCAGTATCACCATCTGGGACTGGAAAAACGTTTAAAGCATCGATTTCACGATGTTGATTAGTTAAATTATTGGCTCCTGATTGAAGCATTGATACAAAATCTTTAGCATTTAATGTTTTCATAATTACTTCTCTACCTTAACCCCTTGAACAAAGACATTTACTTTAACAAATGTTTGTTCCAAGGATTTCTCAAGCATATACTTAACTTTCTTTTGAACAGATAGAACGATTTCTGAAATCTTAACACCATAGCTTAAAACAACATATAAATCGATTTCAAATCCTTGATCAGTTTTATTTACTACAACACCCTTAGTAAAGTTTTCCATTCCTAAGAGTTCAGCAAAACCATCTTTTAAAAACTTTTGACTAGCCATTCCAACTACGCCATAGCACTCAGTGACAACACCACCTGCTAATTCAGCGATAGCTTCTTTTGTTATGTTTATGTTTCCGAGCTGAGTCATTCTTTCGATAGACATAAAAACCTCCTTATACCCCTTGGTATTTTACCGTATATTACTTTGAATTACAAACCTTCTTCTTCTGGAATATATTCATCATCTTGTTCATTAATTCCATCAATCTCTTCGCCTTCTAATTCTTCTATTGCCTCTTCACATGGTTTTACATATGTGGAACGCCAGAAGACATCATAGACAATACATTTTTGGTCCTCATTAAGGCGATTGTAAATTTCTGTAAAAGTAACAGCATCGAGTGATTCTAAAGAATAAATAGAGCTGTGTAATTGAACCCCATCGGCCATCATAGCTTTAATATAATTTTCATCATATGTTTTCGGTGATCGAACAATTTCAGATATATTTGAATATAGAACAGAATCTGTTCTTGAAATACCATCAACCAGTGCTTCTAAAGCTGCTGAATCATTGAACCCACTAAAGCGAGGTAAATCCCTTAAGAATTCAAATTGTCCTTCTAAAAGACCTTTAATACTTCCATCAATGGCTATCATTTCTATTTTATCAGTTAAGCGATAACCAATCACTTTTTTCTCAGTTACCTCAATTGTCATGGATTGATTAAACCAATGCTTAGTCACATTGATTGATTCAACAAATGAATCAGCTGGGACTTTCTTTTCTAGATTTGATGCTAAGAATTTATAGAAAGATGTTCCTAATTCAAAATCGAGCTCATTTATCACTTCTTGATCACTTACATAGTAATTGCCTTCAACAATGACTTCATTAACTTTTGAGTAATCACTTTTTTCGTATAAAAAGACAGTTAAAGCAAGTCCAATTCCCATGACTAAGATAAACGCCCATTTTAAGACTTTTCTTAAAGCCGCTTGTTGTCGTTGTTTTTTCTTATCTTGGATTTCTTTTTGGATGCTTTTTATGGTACTTACTGGCTTTTTTTTGTCCAATTAAACTGCTCCACTTCTAATTGTAAATCGACTTGGTACTTTTCTTTGACAGATTGCTGTATTAACTGAATTAATTTTATCATATCTGATGACGTTGCGTGGCCTGTATTGATTATAAAATTAGCATGTTTCATAGAAACTTGAGCGCCACCAATACTAAATCCTCTAAATCCACTTTTCTGAATTAATTCCCATGAAAAATGATCTTTAGGATTTCTAAATGTTGAGCCACATGAAGGTGCATCTAGAGGTTGAGTCTCTAGTCGTTGTTGTTTACGCCGTGCCATAATCTGTTTAATTTGTTCACTATCTCCATGCTTTAATTGTAGTTTAGCCGCTAATATAATCCAATCTGGATGTTCTTGAAAGATAGATGATCGATAACCATACTCACATTGTGCACCAGATATCCAGTCCAATTTGTTATCTCTAAGAACTAAGACCTCTTTAACAATATCAGACATGCTTTGTTTATAAGCGCCCGCATTCATGTACAGGGCTCCCCCAATTGTGGCTGGGATGCCAGCGGCCCACTCAAGACCTGATAAGGAATGTTTCATGGCTAAATCGGATAATAAAACAAGCGAGGCACCTGCTTCAACATACACTTCATTGTCTAAGATGTAGGTTGAGTTGATACTTCGGTTAAATTTAATAATTACACCCTCATAAGGTTCATCATTGGCTAATATATTTGAGCCATGACCAAATATTCTATAATCAATGTTTTCATTATTTAATAATTGGATACCAGCAATCAGTCCGATCACATCAAAAGGATAAAAGACAGCTTTGCATGGGCCTCCAATTTTTAGGGTGGTTAGTTTTGAGAGCAACACATTCTCACTAACTTCACCAAATCGTTTTAATTTATCAATCATCCTTTAACCCACCTTATAATGTCATCAATCGCATTTACCTTGGCGAATTTTAAAGAAGCGGTGCTCATTGCTTCAAGTTTTTGTGGATGACTTAATAAGTCATTAATGGCATCAAATAGTTTATCTGCTGTTAAATCTTTTTCTTCAAATAAATAGGTAGCCCCATTATTACTTAACTCAAGTGCATTGTAATATTGATGATTAGCAACAACATATGGGGATGGAATATAAATAGAGGGCACTAATGCGGCTGTTATTTCAGCAATACTTGTGGCTCCTGCTCTGGAAATGACGAGTGAACAATGTTTTAGTATTTGAAGTTGATCGACATGATCAAAAACATGAACATTTTCTAATTCTTTAATCTCATCATATGCGTCATTATTTTTTGTTCCTGCACTGATGACAAATTGATATTTATCTAATGGATTGTCCTTTAGGTGTTTAACTACCATTTTAGCCATCGAAGCAGAGCCTAAACTTCCCATCACAAAATAAACAATTGGTAGGTCTGGATTAAGGCCAATTGATTGAGGGTAATTCTCATCTTTTTGTGTTTTAGCCGCAATGGTTGCGCGTGGATTTCCATAGAATCGAATATCTGGATGATTAAATTGTTTTATTACATCTTCAAAACAAACAATGATGCCTTCACTTGATTTCTGAACAGCTTTATTTGCTTTTCCAGCAATTGAATTTTGTTCATGAATAAAGTATGGGATTTTTAAACTTTTTGCTGCTACACAAGCTGGGAATGTGACATACCCACCAAAACTTATTAGTAAATCAATTTTATGCTCTTTTAGATATTTTTTTGATTGTCTAATGGCACTAAATTGAGAGGTAATGCCTTTAATCTTGGCTAAGATTCCTGGTTTTAAACCTTCATTTTGAATTGGCAAAAAAGTATATGGTTTCTCTTTGACAATTTGTGCTTCCATTTTATCGTGATTACCAATATAAAAAATGGTGTGCCCTTTTTCAATTAATGCATCCGCTAAAGCAATGGCTGGGTAAATATGGCCGCCTGTGCCACCAGCACTTAAACATATATTCATGGCGTTCTCCTAATCTTCTTGATCAAATATGGTGGCATTAAATGAAATCTTTAAATGATTGTACGCTTTATGAGTTGCCACTCTTCCTCTTGGTGTACGATTAATAAATCCTATTTGTAATAAATATGGTTCATAAACATCTTCCAATGTCATAGTTTCTTCTGAAATAGAGCTGGCTAATGCGTCTAAACCAACTGGTCCACCATTAAAGCGTTCAATAATTCCTTTAAGATAACGAATGTCAACTTCATCTAATCCTAGTTCATCAACTTTTAATTGTTCTAGGGCATAGTGTGTAATTTCATTATCAATCACATTATTGTTTAACACTTGTCCAAAATCCCGGACACGTCTTAAAAGCCTGTTAGCAATTCGCGGTGTGCCTCTACTTCGCTTAGCAATCTCATTGATACCTTCTTGGTCAATTTTTGTTTGTAAGACTATAGCACTACGTTTAACAATTCTTTGAAGTTGTTCTTGGGTGTAATAATCAAGCTTTGACACAATCCCAAAACGATCACGTAAGGGTGAGCTTAAATCACCAGCCCGTGTAGTTGCGCCAACGAGTGTAAATGGTGGTAAATCAATTTGAATGCTGCGCACCGTCGACTCTTTTCCTACGACAACGTCTAAAACAAAGTCTTCCATTGCCGAGTAAAGAACTTCTTCAACAATTTTAGGAAGTCGATGAATTTCGTCAATAAAAAGAACATCACCTGGTTCAAGGGTTGATAAGATTGCAGCTAAGTCCCCTGTCTTTTCAATTGAAGGTCCTGTAACAACTCTAATATGGGTTCCCATTTCATTGGCTAAAATATGAGCTAAAGTTGTTTTTCCTAAGCCTGGAGGCCCATATAAGAGGACATGATCAAGGGCTTCATTTCGAGTTAAAGCAGCTTGAATAAAGACTTTTAAATTAGTCTTTAAATCATCTTGACCGACATAATCCTCCATGACGGAGGGTCTTAATGTAAGTTCTTGTTCATCAAGTTCTAAACTTTCACCATCTACTAATCTTGTCATTGAGGCTCCTTACTTCATTTTCATTAATAATTGTAGACCAGCTTTAATGTATTCATCAACTGTCTGGTTTGGATTTTTGACTAGCTCTTTTTCTATCGCATTCAATTCTGATTGTTTATATCCTAAATTTCGAAGACCACTGATGGCTTCCGTTAATGCTTCAGGAAGAGCATACTTATTATGTGTTGCATCGACTAATTTTCCTTTTAAATCTAGCACAATTTGACTTGCTGATTTTGGACCAATCCCTGGTAATGTCTTCAGATAATTAACATCACCCTCTTCGATAGCACTGATTAAGCGTAAGCCTGTTGTTTTGACTAACATATTCATGGCCCCTTTAGGGCCAATCCCTTTGACTGATATTAAGCGTAAAAATAGTGTTAAATCGGTTCTGCTTAAAAAACCAAAAAGAGTCAAGGCATCTTCACGAACATTTAAGTACGTATGAATCTTGACTGTTTCACCTATTTTCACTTTGTCTTGATTAACAAAACCTATTTCATACCCAATTCCATTATTGCTGACAATAATGGAATCTAGCAATACTTCTTCTATTGTTCCTTTGATAAAAGAAATCATATTATCACCATGTGTATTATAGCACTTTTCATGCTAGTCGATAAATTCAAACTGGACCGATTCTAAAATAATAGTATCGCCATTTTGAACACCTTGGGCTCGCAGATAATCATCGACGCCTAGTGTTTTTAATCGTTGCGCAAAATATAATATAGAGTCATCGGAATTCTCATCTAAGTTTCTGAATTCATGTTCAATCTTAGGACCTGTTAATTGCCATAAATGATCGCCCACTTTTTCGACTTCAAAGCCTCTGTCTGGTGCTTCATATTTAAAGACAACTGACTCCGAAACAGGATCAGCTTCAAATAAATCGTACTCGATTGTATCTAATTTATCGGCTATGGCATAAACAAGTTTTTGAGTTCCTTCTTGAGTAAGTGTGATTGTTTCATAGACAACTAAATCAGGATGTGCCTCTTTAAATCGCATTAGATTTTCTTGTGCATCGTCTAGGTCCATTTTATTGGCAACAACAATCATTTCACGTTCTAATAAACGATACTCATATTCTTTAAGTTCATTCATTATGATTTCATAATCATTTAGTGGATTACGTCCCTCACTGCCACTCATATCAATCATATGGACTAATAGTCGGCAGCGTTCAATATGCTTTAAAAACTGATGTCCTAAGCCCTTCCCTTGAGCTGCATTTTCAATTAAACCAGGTAAATCAGCCATCACAAATGAACGGTCATCGCCTGCTTGAACAACTCCTAAATTTGGGACTAGGGTTGTAAATGGATATTCAGCAATTTCGGGTTTGGCTGCTGAGACAACGGATAATAATGTTGACTTTCCAACAGATGGAAATCCAACTAAGCCTACATCGGCAAGTAACTTGAGTTCTACTTCTATTTCAAATTCTTCCCCCAACTCCCCTACCTCAGCTATTTCTGGTGCAGGGTTTTTTGCTGAAGCAAAGCGGAAGTTACCGCGTCCGCCTTTTCCGCCATGCGCAATCACCATTTGTTGGCCTGCTGTGATTAGGTCTGCGATGATTGTATCTGTGTCTAGGCGTCTAACGATTGTTCCGACTGGTACTTTGATGATTAAATCTAATCCATCAGCCCCATGCATTTTTTTATTCTTACCATTTTCACCATTTTTGGCTTTTAAATGATGTTGAAAGCGCAAGTCTAAAAGAGTTGATTTATGAGTATCAACTTCAAAGATGATGCTACCCCCTTGACCACCATCTCCACCATAGGGTCCACCAAAGGGTACATATTTTTCACGACGAAATGATACCATTCCGTTTCCGCCATTTCCGGCTTTAACATTGAGTTTGACTCGATCGACAAACATAGACTCACGTCCTTTCTAAATCAAGAAAAAAGTCTCCATTAGGAGACTTCATTAAGCAACTGGGTAAACTGATACTTGTTTACGTGTTTTCCCAAGGCGTTCAAATTTTACAACACCATCTACTTTAGAGAAAAGAGTGTCATCGCCTCCACGTCCAACGTTAACTCCTGGGTGAATCTTAGTACCGCGTTGACGGTATAGGATTGAACCAGCAGCCACTGTTTGTCCATCTGCGCGTTTTGCGCCTAAACGCTTCGAATGTGAGTCACGTCCGTTCTTTGTTGAACCAACTCCTTTTTTAGAAGCAAAGAATTGAATATTTAAAGTGAATTTCATTGTTTCACCTCCCGAATTTTAATATTGTTTGGAAATTGTTCCTGGATAGTTTTTAGTTGGATTAAACCAGTTTCACAGATAATTTGCCCCATGTGAGTAACCTCACTGGTTCTTATACTCATAGTTTCTTGGTCCATCCAAGCTTCATAATTTGTTTTTAAGTCTATCGCATTAAGTAATCCTGTCATCACAGAGCTGACACCAGCACAGACAATGTCTTTACCTGCTTCAGCGAATAATGCATGACCAGATGCGCTTAATTCAATAATCTTCTCATTCTTATATACTACATTAACGTGAATCATTAGGCATTAATTGATTCAACACTTAAACGTGTATATGGTTGACGATGTCCTTTTTTACGGTGGCTTGATCCACTCTTAGCAACATACTTGTAGATCGTAATTTTCTTACCACGACCTTGCTTTTCAACCTTAGCAGTAACTGTAGCACCTTCAACATAGGGTGTTCCAGCCTTTAGTTCTTTATCACCGACAAGTAAAACTTTATCAAAAACAACTTCTTCGCCTTCTTGGGCATCTAGTTTTTCAACCCAAATTGATTGTCCAACTTCAACTTTTAGTTGTTTTCCACCGGTTTCGATAACTGCGTACATATTGCACCTCCTCACTTTCTATATGACTCGCCAATTAAGGTGTCAATTTTGAACTTATAGACCTTAAGTTGAGCGGTTGTAGCTTGTACAACTCGTCTGCTTTTCAATAAGCTAACCTATTGTACCATAAATCGATTGCTTGTGCACAAATTTAATCACCACTTTAAAAGAAAAACAAATCATTTTGTGCGAATAAAAAAGAGCTGTTAAGAAGTAGAAAGTTAAATCTACACGCTTAGCCTTTTAAAGGAATCTCAACAAAGAATGTGGTCCCTTTTCCTACCTCTGAAATAACACCATATGGATAACCGCCTCTTTCACAGATAGCTTTACAAATAGCTAGACCTAATCCAGTTCCTTGGCGTGCGCGTTGATAGTTTTTATTGACTTTATAATATCGATCCCATACAAAGGGAACATCTTCCATAGCGATTCCATCACCGTGGTCTTCAACTTCAATTCGAGCATAGCCAGTTTCTTCAATTTCTAAGAGACGTACTAAAACTAAACCATCATCACCAATAAACTTAATCGCATTAGAAATATAGTTCACAATAACTTGGCGAACCTTAATTTCATCTCCAACCACAAGATGATTAATTTGTCCTATCACTTCAATCATGACTCGTTGTGTTGAGGTTACTACTTTAAATGATTCAATGACTTGTTGAACGATTGAATTAAGGTCAAACTCCTGGCTTATTAAGCGAGTTGTATCAGCTTGCATCTGCGATAAAGTCATCATATCGGTTAATAGTTTATTTAACTGCTCAACCTCAGTTTGAATAACACTAAGGTGCTGATTTCTTTTCTCAGGATCGTCTCCTGAAATATCTTGAATCATCTCAGCATAGGCTGAAATCATAGTTAATGGTGTTCGAATATCATGCGAGATATTGGCTAATAAATCATTTCGCAAATTATCAGTCTTGGCTATTTCTTGAGTCGCAAAATTTAGGGTATCGGCTAGATTATCAATCTCCAAATAACCACCCTTTTCAAAATTAACATTTTTACGACCTTTGGCTAATAATTGTGCTGAATTACTCATCTTAATTAATGGTTGTGACAATAAACGTGCAATTAAATAGGCAATCACTCCACCTAAGAGTAAAACTCCTATAATAATTAAGAAGAACTGACGTTGTAAAACTTCAATCGTTGAATCAAGCAATTCAAATGGAGTATTAATAAATGCGTAATAAGGTGCTTCTTCAATAACAGCTCGATGAGCATAAAATAATTGACCTGAAATCTGATCATTTGGTGTTACTTTAAAGTAATACGAGTCATCATCAATGTCGTTAAACTGTTCAATATATTGGTTCATAATAAGTGATGGACTTGTATAAGAACGAGCACTTGGTTTAATTAAATAATGAAGATAACATGAGGTTCCCATTGGATTAATTTCAAATTGCATGATCGATTCTTGATCAAAAACAAAGATGCATAGATTATTATCTTGAGCAAAATTTCTTAAGTTACTAAGATTTGGATCAAACTCATCTTGATCGTGAGTCATTGCATAAATTGTCGTTTCACTGTGAATTGAGGCTTCTTCAACTCTATTTAAAACAGTGTTTTGGTAAAAAGCAGGCAAGAATAAAATTTGTAGTAAATAGACGAGTCCTAATAAGGACACAACTAACGCTACAATGTATAAAAACATTCTAAATCCAATACTTCTAAACCAATTAACGATTCGTTTCAAACATATACCCCATGCCTCGAATAGTCTTAATATGACTTCGAGCGTTTCCTAAACTTTGTCTTAACATTTTAATATGAGAGTCAACTGTTCTATCATCTCCAATATAATCATCACTCCACACATGTTGTAAAATCATGTCTCTTGTACATACTTGATTTGGACGATTAATTAGAAATAATAATAATTCATATTCTTTCGGTTTTAAATTAACACGCTTTTCATTCACTTCAATAAAACGACCTAATGTATCAACCACTAAGTTCTCAAATTGAAAGTGAGTCGGTGTTATATTTTGAGATGAACGTAAAGTAATAACATTAATTCTAGCCATTAATTCCTTGGCTGAAAATGGTTTCGTCATATAGTCATCGACTCCCATTTTAAAACCATATAATTTATCATCCTCACTATGTCTAGCACTAAGCATGATAACCGGGATTTCCTTGATTTGTTTAATTCTTTTGGTCGTCACAAAGCCATCTAAATCAGGCATCATGACATCCATAATGATGACATCAAAATCCTCTTCTTGAACTTTTTTAATCGCTGCCATACCTCCTGATACAGCTGTACATTCATGACCATATAAAGTTGAATACTCTTTAATAATTTCATGAATTGACAATTCATCATCAACAACTAATATTCTCACTATGCCACCCTTTCTAAATGTTTAATTATAAAACTTAAGCTCTGATCATTGCGGTTTTTCTGAGTTTGACCAGATACTTTGTAGACAGATTTGGTGTTAATAATCTTTGAATATTTCTCAAATTCTTTAGGAAATAAAATCGCTTCTAAGCTGTCCCATTCATCTTCAAGAGTTACAAAGGACATTTTTTGACGATTCTTCGTTGTAATTTCTTTATTACTGACAATGCTTGCATAAAATGTGTAATACCCTAAAACTTCAATCGCATCAGAAAGATTATCTCTTAAAGCCACTTGGCTTTGTTTAATTGACAACACTGGGTGAGTTGAAAAGTGAAAGCCTAAAACATTCGCTTCATTGCGAGACATATCTACATTATTATCCGTAATTGTTGTTAAGGTAGGTTTTTCAGCTAAATTATAATCCAATAATGTGTGTTGGTCTAATTCTATTTTTATAATTTCAGCATATTTTAAAACTTCAGGTAAATTAACAATCATTGTTTGACGTGAATAGTTAAACTCATCAAAGGCGCCTGCATAAATAAGATTCTCAATCTGACTCTGATTTATCTTTGCTTTATTTAAACGAGCAACAGCATCAAAATAGTCTTTAAACAAACCCTGTTCATATCGAATCGTTTCAATAACTTTAGCCGAATGTAATCCAATTGAGCGAATCATAGATAAGCATAAACGGATTCCACCCTCTTGTAGAGAAAACTGCGCATATGAAAAATTAAGGGATGGACTTAATAATTTAATCTGTCGACTGCGACACTCTTTTGTATAAGCTTTTAATTTAGAGGTTGAACCAATGACACTATTAAGTAATGCTTTATAAAATAACAATGGATAATTAGCTTTTAAATACGCCATTTGATAAGCAATCACAGCATACGAAACAGAATGTGCTTTATTAAATCCGTATTCAGCAAATTTTTCCATTAAGGCCCATAATTTCTCAGCCACATCAAAAGGCTGTGCTAAAAGAAACTCTTGTTTCATGGAAGCCATGCCTGCTGCATCTTTCTTTGTAATAGCTCGACGTAAGACATCAGCCTTTCCATAACTAAACCCAGCAAATTCTCTGGCAATTTGAAGAACTTGTTCTTGATATATTAATATTCCATATGTTGACTCTAATATTGCATCAACAGATGGATGAATAGACTCAATCATTTGTTTATCACGTCTGTTTTTAATATAAGTTGCTCTATTTTTCATAGGACCTGGTCGATATAAGGCAATCGCATCAACAATATCTTTAAATTCATGTGGCATCATTTGTTTAAGTAGCGCAATCATACCGTCACTTTCAAGTTGGAAAATACCCAAAGTATAGCCACTTGTTAATAATCGATAAGTCTTTTGATCATTCATTGAGATTGATTTTAAATCAAACTCAGGATTTTGTTCTTTAATCGCATCAACAATTTCAGAGATGATGCTTAGATTCTTTAAACCTAAAAAATCCATTTTAACTAATCCCATGTCTTCAAGTTGTTCCATGGTATATTGAGTACATAGTAAGTTTTCATCCACATAAATAGTTGGAATTACATCATCTAGTGAATCATTGCTCATAACCATACCGGCCGCATGGAGTGACCTTTGGCGAGGTAAACCTTCAAGTTTTAATGCCACTTCAAAGACCCGCTTGGCATCGCTGCGAGTATTAATTAACTCTCTAAGTGATGGAGAATCTTTTAAACTCTGCTGTAGTGTCGTACCCGGACGATTAATCGTTGACTTAGACATTTGTTCAATCACCTTTGGGTTACAGCCTAACACTTTTCCAACATCTCGAATCACTTGTCGTTGTGATAAAGTTGAAAAAGTGATGATATGGGCCACATGATCATGTCCATACTTATCAACTACATATTGAATCACTTGATCTCTTTTACAATCTTCAAAGTCTGTATCAATATCAGGCATGCTGATACGTTCAGGGTTTAAGAATCTTTCGAAAATTAAATCGTAGGCCAGTGGATCAACATCCGTGATTCCCAATGAATAAGCGACTAGGCTTGCGGCTGCCGAACCTCGACCGGGACCAACTAAAATACCTTCTTTTTTAGCATAGAGAATAAAGTCATAGACGATTAAAAAATAATCTTCAAAGCCCATTTTATTTATTACATCTAGTTCATAATTTAATCGTTCACTATACTTAGTTTGAACCTCATTATTAAATCGTCTTCTGAGGCCTGCTTTAGCTAATTGATTTAAAAATTCTTTTGAGTTAACTTGATATTCATTTTGATATGTTGGTAAAGTTGTATTGAATTCATCTAAATTAACAGTGCACAATTCTGATAACTCATCGGTATACTTATTTGTTAAATCATCGTAAAGGGAGACCCTTTTATCATATTCTAAAATATAGTGATATGGTTGAGCGCTTAATCTAGTATCAGATAGACTTACATTTAAATCAATCGCTTGAACAATCTTTAACATTGGCTCATCATCTTCTTTTAGATAATACGCATTTTCAAGAGCGACTGTTTTAAAATTGTTTTTTTGAGTGTATGTTATGAGTTGACGATTCTTATAACTAAAGAGTGGTGATTCCATTAATGAGAAGCCAACTCTAAACTCTCTAAAATAACGGGATAATGCTGTAATTATTTTTAAACATTCTGATACATCATCAGCGAGCATCAAAGGTTCAATACTAGAGTTTTCAGTGGAATAAATAACAATACACTCAGAGCTATAGCGAGAAAGTGTTTCCAATGTTAATGGTTCAACACTTAATAGTTGAGATAATTTCATTAATTGCTTAAAGCCTTGATTGTTTTTAGCTAGAATGAAAAAAACTTCATTTTCGACAAATAATTGCAACCCATAAATTGGTTTAATGTCTTGTTTCTTACATTCTAAATGAAATTGATTATCACCATAAAGAACCCCAATATCTGCTAGAACAACAGATTGATACCCTAGCTCTTTGGCTGAGGTAACAATTTGGGGGATATTTAATAAACTATTTAAAAAAGAATAGCTACTGCGTGTACTAAGTAAAGTTCTCACTCATTCTCACCTATACTATTGAGTAAAACTTTGTTAAAAGCCTCTGCTTGGTCTAAGTTTACCATCTGCGAAGCGCCTTCTATTTCTATGTACTTACTGTCGGGTTCGCTTTTATGCCAGAACTCACTCGCAAATTTTAAATCTTCATGATCCAGCTCTCCAGCGACTATGGTTAATGGATAATTTCTAGTTTTCTTTGGACGCTGGCCTCGCAACCTTAAAATATCATTTTTAACTAAAGCGGACTTTACCTCAAATTGTTCAAATAATTGTTTAAGTTTTTCTTTACCTTCTTTGGTGTTTGACATTTTATTAATCTGGCTATCTCTTTTTAGCATATTTCTTACATTATGCTCATCGAGAAATTGTTGAAGGTTTCGATTTAAGTTAAAAATATCATAGGATGAGACACAAGTTAATGATTTTATTTTATGTGGATAATCATTCGCAAAATCTTGTACAACCATAGCGCCTAATTCAATTCCGACAGCATGGACTTGTTCAATTTGTTCTAATGCTAAAACTTCGTTTATTGTTTCTTTGATTTCTAATAGTTTTCCTTTGGTGGATTGGCCATGACCAAATAAGTCAATAGCAACTATATTGGCTTTATCTTCAAAGAATTCGAATTGTTCATCAAATAAATGATGATTCGTCATTGCTGAGTGGACAAATAGTAACGTTTCTTTAAAATTTGTTTCAGAAATGATATAAAACATGTTGTTATGTAATTTTTCTTTAATCATATATGTACCTCTAATAGCTCTATTTTACCATATAAAAACACTCAGGTTCACTGAGTGTTTAGTCTTAATGATAATTCATCTAGCAATTGACGTGTTTGTTGATAGTCTAAATCTTTTGTTGCTGCAGCAAATTGATGTCCCCCACCGCCAAATTGACTGGCGATATCATTAATAATGACATTGCGGGAGCGCATTGTTGTTCGATATAAACCAGACTGTTCTTTAATTAGTAATAACCAAATACGAGCTGATTTCTTTTCTTTAAATGTATTAACAACTTCTTTGGCTTGATTAACTGTTAGATTGAATCGTTCTAATACATCAGGTTCAATATAGCAGTAGATTAATCCAGCTTCAGTTTCTTGGGCATTGGCCCTTAAATATGTAATGTAATCATATACATTATCATCAATTTGGAAGAGTGCATCTTGAATAAGACCGATATCTAATCCAGATTCAACTAGCTTTGATGCAACTCTTAAAGTCTTATGATTAACTGAGCTTATTGTAAATGATAGAGTATCGGTTAACATGCCTGCGTATAAATACTTGGCAATTTTTTTGTCTAAATGACTAACTTGACTTAAACATAAATGAGCGATCATTTCACTACAACTTGAGACTTCAGGGGTGACTAAATTAATGTCGCCATAGTTATCATTGGCTGGGTGGTGATCAATCTTTATAACTTTTTTAGCGATTAGCGCATGACCATCAATTCTCTCTCTATTGGCTGTATCACAGACAATGGCTAATGAGTTCTTGATAATTTCATCAGATACTTTATCGGCTTCTTCAAAATAATGTAACAATGGCCCCTCTTCTTGTGATGCCATTAAGATAGTTTTAGATGGGTATTGTTGTTTTAAAAAATGATATAAGCCCCATGAGCTTCCATATGCATCTCCATCTGGAGACACATGGCGAAAAATCGTGATGGTGTCAGCCTCATTGATTGTGTTAAAAATTGTTTCTGTTTCTTTAAACGTTAAGAAAGGCATATGTGTCTCTTGCAATAACTAGTTCTTCATCGGTTGGAATTAGCCATACTTGAGTTTTACTATTATCTAATGATAAGCGAATATCTTCAGCTCGTTTCGATGCGTTAAGTTCATAGTCTATTTGTAGTCCCATTGCTTCTTCTAATCGTTTTAGAATTTCTTCGCGGATGACTGCATCATTTTCACCAATACCACCGGTAAAGACCATTGCATCAACATGACCTAGTTGAACAAAATAAGAGCCGACTGTTTGAGCAACTCTATTGGCATATAATTGTTCAGTAATTTTTGCGCGCTCATTGCCTGCTTTGACAGCATCTCCTAAGTCACGGGCATCACTACTTATGCCTGATACGCCTAACATTCCAGATTTCTTATTGTAGATGTCAACCATTTCAACAGCTGATAATCCTGTTTTCTCCATTAAATAAGTAATAATTGATGGGTCAATATCACCAGAACGGGTTCCCATCATAATTCCTGCTAATGGTGTAAAGCCCATCGATGTATTGACTGATTTACCATTTTCGACAGCTGTAATTGAAGCACCATTTCCTAAATGTAGAGTAATAACATTTACTTCATCGGCTTTCTTGCCCATTAACTCAGCTACTTTATGTGATACAAATTGGTGTGAAGTTCCATGGAAACCATAGCGACGAACACCATAGTCAGTGTAATATTCATATGGGATTGGATATAGGTAAATATCTTCTTCCATTGTTTGGTGGAATGCTGTATCAAAGATTGCTGTATGTAGCGCATTTGGTAATGCTTTCTTAAAGCCACGATACCCTATTAGGTTGGCTGGATTATGGAGAGGTGCTAAATCAGCTAAGTCTTCAATGCTCTTTTCAACTTCTTCATCAAAGATTACTGTCTTATTGTAAAGTTCTCCACCATGGACAACACGGTGTCCAACGCCTACGATTTCTTGTAGATCAGCGACAATCTTGTGCTCGACTAGCCCGTTTAAAACTAATTCAGCTGCGACTCTGTGATCTGGGATTGGTTGATTAATGGTTTCCTTTTCACCATTAAACTTAATTGAGAAAATACCATCTTTGAGGCCGATTCTTTCGACGATTCCAGATGCGATGGCTTCTTCTTGTGGCATTGTAAACAAGGTAAACTTAAGGGATGAACTCCCAGCATTAATTGATAAAATCTTACTCATAATTTTCCTCCTGATATGTGTTTATAAGTTGATTAACTGACTCTATATTTAAATCAGATAACTGATTCAATAATAAATTTATTCGATGGTTCTTTGCTACTAGATGTAATTTTGATTCATAATCAATTAACAAAGCTTCTGTTCTTTTTAATGTGTCAAAGATTGCGGTCTTACTAACCCCATCATTATCAGCAATTTCTTGTAATGACAAATCTTCCTGATAATAATCGATTGCAACTTGACGTTGTTTGTTGGTTAACAGTTTTTCATATTGATCTAAATGCTCATTAAACTTTTCTGTTTTTTCAAGCATTGGACTCTACCTGTAGCATCGATTCAAAGAATTGATCACGATAGAATGGGCGCATATCATCCATTTGTTCTCCAAGTCCAATATAGTTAACTTTTAAATTCATCTCGTCAATAATTGTAAAGATAATGCCACCCTTGGCTGTACCATCCATTTTTGTTAATATGATTCCATCAACATGGGTCGCCTTTTCAAATTCCCGAGCTTGTGTGAGTGAATTTTGTCCTAGATTTCCATCAAGAACTAGGTAGGTGGCATGAGGTGCACCAGGGACAAACTTGGTCATAACTCTTTTCATCTTCGATAATTCGTTCATTAAATTAACTTTCGTTTGAAGACGACCAGCAGTATCAATTATGACAATATCTAGTTCATCTCTTTGGGCTTGTTTTAAACCATCGACAATGACAGAGCTTGGATCAGCATTTAAATCCCCTTTATAAAATGCTACTTCAAGTTTTTGAGCCCATAAACCTAATTGCTCTGTTGCGGCGGCTCTAAAGGTGTCAGCCGCAATGAATCCAACTTTTTTTCCTTGGTTTTTATACATAGATGCTAGTTTAGCACTTGAGGTTGTTTTTCCTGAACCGTTGACGCCGACCATTAAGATTACCGTCAAGTCTTCTGCTAATTGTAGGGGTTGTGCGTCTTCACCGTAAAAATCATTGAGTACTTGTAGGAAAACATCTTTGGCATACATTTTTTCTACAATTTGGTTTTCTTGTAATTGCGTGTTAAAGTTTTTCATTAATTTTCGAGCGGTTGAAACTGAGACATCGGCTTCAATTAGGACGATCATCATTCGTTCAATCCACTCTTGATCAATTTCGTTTTCTTCTTCGAATAAAAGAAGTAATTTATTGATAAAGGTTGATTTCTTTCTGTCTAAACCTTCTGAATAAACTTGTTTATCACTTCGTTGTTTAAAGGCTTCACTTATTTTTTTAAAAAATGACATTAATTTCCTCCACTTTCGGCCATACTTTGAGCATCTTTCAGCTGAACTCTTAAGATGTTTGATACTCCTTGGGTCGCCATTGTTACTCCATAGAGTACATCACATTGAGTCATTGTTCCTGGTCTGTGGGTCACAATAATAAATTGTGAATCATCAGAGAACTTCCGGATATAGTTGGCGAATCGTTGAACATTGGCTTGGTCTAGTGCTGCTTCTACTTCGTCAAAGACGACGAGTGGCACATTTTTTGCTTTCATAATTGCGAATAAGACTGAAATGGCGATGAGTGATTTTTCGCCACCTGAGAATAAACGAATATTTTGGATTGTTTTTCCTGGTGGTTGAACATCAATATCAATTCCTGTATTTAAAACATCATCAGGGTCTTCCATGATTAAACTGGGTTTTCCTCCACCAAATAAATCGCTAAAAACTTCTTGTAATTCAATATTAATTTTATCAAACA
>DUUI01000015.1 GCA_012841625.1 Erysipelothrix sp.
AATTTGCTAAGAAGGTTAATCAATTAGAACAAATTTAATTGTTATACAAAGCCTAATTAGGTTATAATATGAATGCACTTTGTAGGAAGGTCCCCCCAAATTTCCTTCCTATGATGTGCTTTTTTTATTTTAAAACCGAAAACTTAAATGTCTTCGGTTTTTTATTTTGTTTATTGTATTTGGTTTTTGTCTCTCATATATTTTGAGAGCCAAATTTTGTCTTGGTCTGGACTTTCTATATCGAATTGGATATCTAAATATAAGTCTTTTCCTAATTCAAACATTAAGTCGATGAGTTCTAAGTTTTCTATGAAATGTTTAGGGAGATTGCTGAAGCCTAGTTTTGTTCCCATAATATTCCCTGTTATTGAGCCGGTTGCGTCACTGTCACCTTTATGGTTAACTGCGGCAATAATTGCTTTCTCATAGTCTTTTGGATATTTTAGAGCACAATAGACTGAGATGGCCAGTGCTTCTTCAGCGACCCACCCTTCTCCGAGTTGGTGGATTGCGTCTTGGTCGTTTATGTTTGAATTTGAAAGGGAGATTGCTTTTTCCATAAGGGTTATGAATTCACCTAAATACTTGGCGTGGACGAACATATCTTCTGCTAAATCGATTGAGCTTCTTACTGCGTCTAGGATACTGACATCATCTTGAGAGAGTTTATGAATAATGTGAACAAATGCTGCACTTGATATATAACCGAGTTGGTGTCCATGAGTTAGTGCTGCTACTCTTGCACCTAGTGATGCTACTCTTTCATAACTTTGGCCTTGGTCACTGAAATATAATCCTATTGGGGCTACTCTTGTGATAGCTCCTGATCCTTTACTATTATTAATTGGATTGTCGAGTGTTCCATACGCTCCTGTTCTTAGTGCTGATAGACAGATTGAGCCTGGAGCACGTCTTTCGTAGAGTTCTTCGATATCTGATAGCCATGTGCATCCATCTCCTATGGTACCGTCATTTTGGGTTTCAAACCAGTTTAGATAATTCATTTTGATAAAATCTTCTAATGGTGCTCTTAACTCTGTGTTCATCATAATGGTGATTCCATTGAGTAATCCAGCTGCTGTGAATAATGTCATTTGAGTTTCGTCTGAGATTAATCCTTTTTGATCGTATCGTGAAATTCCGTCTACACCATACTTTTCGACTATTTCTTTTTCACTCATATATTCTACTGGATAACCTAGTGCGTCTCCTATGGCTCCGCCGACTAAACAGCCTATAAACTTTTCTACATCTCTCATACTTCTTTACTTCTTTCCATAATATGACATAAACAGATTGTCATTATATTCTTGGGCATTGTCTATATTTGATGATTTAAAGATGGGAACGTCGATGTTTAGTGCGTCCAATTGTGCTACTACATTTGTGACTAATGCTTGAACAATGGCTGATCCTGTAAAGGTTGAGACTGCTCCTACTTTGTGTTTTCCTACTTCAAAATTGGCATCCCCAATTGGTGCATGATTATTGATGGTGACATCACAGAGTTCAAATAATCGTTTGCCTGATGTGTGTCTTGATGGGCTGTTTTTAGAATGCTCTAATGACGTGATTCCTATGACTTTCATGCCTTTTTCTTTGGCTGCTAGTGCCATTTCGACAATGACATTGTTTCGGCCACTATTTGAGATAATTAAGATTACATCATTGGGTGATACTGAGTATAAATTTAAGAGCTCTTGACTATAACCTGACAGCCTTTCGATGAAGGTGCTTTTATTTGGCATTTGATGGAGCATGACTTCATCAGGTAGAATTGCTTCTACGACTGCTAAGCCTCCAGCTCTTAGATAGATTTCTTCGGCTATGATATGGGAATGGCCTGTTCCAAAAACAAAAAAACGACCGTCATTACTAATTGAGTTAACGATTAGTTCTGATGCCTTTCTAATGTTTTCTTCTTCGTTTAATTTTACCTTGTTAAAGACTTCTTGTAAGTAATTGAAATACTGATTGATCATATTGTCACCTTCTTTTACCTATTATCTCAAATTATCCAATAAAAAAAGAGGGAAACGATTATGACGCTTTCCCTCTTTGAGTTTTGTTTAGAGTAAGCTGGCTGCTTCTTTATCAACTAAGACTGTCACATCTGGGTGTAGTTTAAGAAGAGTTGCTGGTACTTGTGTTGTAATGTACTCATCTACTAATGATGCGATGGCTTCAGCTTTTGATTTGCCACTGGCAACTAAGATAATTTTCTTTGCATCTAAAATTGTTCCAAGACCCATTGAGATGGCTCTTTTAGGTACATCATCACGAGTTTCAAAGAAGCGTGAGTTGGCTTCTATTGTAGATTCGGTTAAATCTTCAACATGTGTTCCTAATACTAATTTTTCTGCTGGTTCGTTAAATCCAATATGACCATTAGAGCCAATTCCTAGAACTTGTAGGTCTACTCCACCTAAATCTTTGATTCGTTGGTCATAATCTTTGCCCTCTTGTTCTAAATCTTGTGCTAAGCCATTTGGGACAAAGGTTTTTGCTTTGTCGATATTTACATGGTCAAATAGATGTGTGTTCATGAAGTAACGATATGATTGGTCATGATCTCCTGATAAGCCAACATATTCGTCGAGGTTTACTGTACTAACATTGCTGAAATCAAGTTCTTTGTTTTTGTGCATTTCGACTAAAGCCTTATAAAGTCCCTCAGGGGATGATCCTGTGGCTAGTCCTAATACTGGATTTTCTGTCGTGTTTAAAACTTCTTTGAACATTTCAGCTGCTTGTGCGCTTAGTTCATCATAATTCTCAAATACTTTTATTGTGATCATTAGATTTTTTCGTTCTCCTCTTCTACTAGTTTAATCAACAATGACTCTGAATCAAGGGAACTAAACTTGATGAGCGTTTCTTTAATTGAATGCTCTTTTAGATACTCTTGAATCTGTGTAGCTTCAGAATCTTCAGGATTTTCAAACCTTAATGCGGCTGCCATAGCCCTTGCTAGATTCCTTGGTTCACTTCCATATTCTACCAGACCAAGGGCAGGTTTTACAAACCTATCACTAATAGAAAGTTTACGCATTGGACCTCTTGCTACCCTTAATAAATCATCGCTTATTTCAGAGTTCTTAAATCGGTCAATTACAGTGTCTACATATTGTTTCTGTTCTTCTTCTGAGAATATTTCATATGTTCTTAAGACATATTCTGTTGTTTCTGAAAGAACGTCTCTAACTTGTTGTTCAATCTTTGGATCGCTCATGGCTTCATCTACACTGTCATATCCTGCTAAAAGTCCAAAGTATGCAGATGTAGCATGTCCGGTATTGACTGTGAAAAGTTTTCTTTCAATATATGGTGTTAAGTCTTGAACATAATGAACATCTTTAATTTCAGGAAAGCTGCCTACTAGTTTATCTTTTTCGATAGCCCATTCAAAAAATGGTTCAACTTTTACATCGAGTGGGTTTTCATTGTTTTGTGCTGGCACAATTCTATCTACTGCTGAATTTGGGAATCCAAAATGTTTTTCTGCGAGTGTTTGTTCTTCTTTGCTTAGTTCATTGAATAATGCTTCTTTAAATAAATCGGTTGCTCCTACAGCATTTTCACAGGCAATAATGTTGAGTGGTTTAATATCATCTTTCTTAAGGCGTGTTTTAATTCCTTCAACACATGATTTTGCGATTAATGGAACAATGCGAGGACCTACTGCCATTGTAATAAGGTCGGCTTCTGCAATTGTTTGTTTTAGTTTGTCTAGCTCTTCCACAGAATAGAGTGCATCAAAACCGCTCACTTTAATCTTTCGATTACTTCCATCAGCGATTATGACATCGTATTCTTTTTCACTTTTTAATAAATCTATTAATTCTTTGCTGACGTCAGCAAAGGTTAAATCATATCCATTTTGAACTAATAATAAACCGATGAATCCACGTCCTATATTCCCAGCACCAAAATGTAATGCTTTCATTATAGGTCACCGCCTATTAAGTTAACTGCTTCTTGAGGATCGGTTATTTCGACTAACTTGTCTACATTTTCTTGTTCACTACAGTAAATAGCAATTTGAGAGAGGATTTCCATATGGGAACCATCTTTCCCTGCAATTCCAAAGACTACTTTAACAGTGTCTTCGCCAAATTTCACTCCTTCTGGTACGATGAGAATTGATATTCCTGATTCGATAATTTCTGCGGTGCCACCTTCTGTTGAGTGCGGAATAGCAATATTATTGCCCATAAACGTTGTAGCGATTTTTTCTCTTTCGAGCATCTTATCTACATATTCAGGTTTAACATAGCCATTTTCGACAAGAACATTTCCTGCGGCTACAATAGCCTCCTCTTTTGTGGTAAAGCTTTGGTTCAGTTTGACATTTTCTACACTTAGAACTGGTTTCATCCGTTTCTACCTCCATATTTTTGTAATAGTATTATTAAGTGAGTTAACCAATTGCCTTTTAATAAATTCTGTTATGGTGTCTTCACTTTCTTTTGAATAAAGTTGTAAATATTTTTTCTCAAGTAGTGAGATTGATACAAAGCTAATTACTTCTAATTGTTCATTGGTTAATTCTAGTGGTGTGAGTAATAATACAATTGTATCTATTTTTTCGTTTTTATTGGCCATCCCTTTTAGTACAATGTCACTTCTATTTTGATAAATATGGACAATTACTTGTGGTACATCTTGGTGACGTGTATGGACCAGGGCGATATTTGTATCTGGTAAAGCAAATCCAAATTTGTTTTGTTTTTTTATTAAATCTTCTTTTATTGTATCAGAGAATTCTAAATCTGAAACAAAACTTGTATAACTTAAATGATTTGTTTTTATTACTTTAAAATTATTTATAAGCTCCCTAGATATTTGAGTAACTTGATCAACCTTATCAAGTTTCTCATTTAGGTCTTCAGTTTTAATTTCAACAGGCTTGATCGTTCTTGGTTCTAATAATAAATTGTTGACCTTTTCTTCGATATGTTTATAGTCTAGCTCATCAAGTAAGGGATTGACATGGATATACTCGAATCTTGGATTATTTAGTTTCACGGTTGAAATAATTAGGTCATACTCATCAACACTTATTTGGTCTAGTTCGAGTAATGATGATTGTTCAATGATAGTCATTTGTGGGAATGCTTCTAGTAATCGATTGGTTAGCATTCGCGATGTGGCGATGCCCGATGAACAAATAACGAGTGTTCTTACATTTGGAACTGACTTTAGAGTGTCTATATAGACTCCGAAATGTAATGTCAAAAAGCCTATTTCATCATCATTGACATTGAGAAGTACATGCTCATTAAAATAGTGTTTGATACTTAAGAATAGTTTTGGATAATCTTCTTTTATTTGTTCTTTGATTGGATTCCCTACAAAGACACCTTCTTGTAGTCGATTAATTAATGGTCTTAAATGTGTAATTAATCCGTAGAGAAATTGTGGAGATTGATCAATATAGTACCCGGTTGATTCACTGACATAGGTAATAAGTTCTTTTGCGAGGTTAACAAGGTTATCTGTTTGTATGTCAATGATTTCGTTGACTCGTTTGCCACTTCTTAATATGGATGCATAATAATTAATTTCATTATTTTGATATTTAAAATTTAGTTCGAATCCTAATCTATCAAAGATACTTTTTGATACTTCCTGATGAATATCGTTTACTTGTGCGGTTGGTTCAACTGGATGGTTGTCTTGTCTTGAAATAGAGATGACGAGATACATCCATAGATCGTGTAATGAATTGTCTGTAAATGAAAATGGAAACTTTTTAACTTCTTGAAATAAGATGCGTTGTGTTGATTTCATTAATTTATTCTCATTGCTTTGTAGTTCGAATAATTGAAATTCACTTGTTTCGATTGAGAAGCTACTTTCTTGTTGAAAATAGTAACTCATTAAATATGCAAATCCATTGCGCTTGTCTTTTTCTGAACCTTCTAACTCTAGTCCTACACCAGGTTTTTTATTGATTTTGACATTTGTGTTTGATAGCATATCTGCCAGCAAATCGACATCTTGATTGATTGTATAGATTGACACTTGGTGTTTTTCACTCAGATAGTTTGATGTTGAGAAATCATCATTGAACATGAACTCTTGATAGATGGCGATAACTCGTCCGATTTGGTTTAAATCAATGTTATCACTCATTAATATGTCTTCTATTACTTGGAGTAAATGTTTGTGTTTTAGTGTGATTCCTTTATTATGTTTTTTTACTACTTTTACTTCATAGGGGAGTAGCGAAATCTCTAATTGCTTGAGATCACGTTGAATGGTTCTTTTGCTGACATCTAGTGTAGCAGAAAGATCCTCAATAGATACAAAGTGAGGATAATTTTTGCTTATGTTTTGTAGAATCATTTTTTCTCTTTGTGAAAAATTCATATTTAAAAGAAGGCCTAGTTAGACTAAGCCTTCACCCCTTTTGTTATTTCTTTAATTCGTTAACTATTTCGTCATATTTTGGCGAACTTAAGAAGTTGTCCACTGAAACATGAATTGCTGTTGGTACTTTTTGTTTTGCGTTTTCAGTCAAGTCTTTATGAGTGATGACTAAATCTTCATCCCCTGCTAGATTCTTAATCGCTGCATTTGTAACAGAGATGTCTTCTAGTCCTGCTTCATTAACTTTCTTGCGTAGTAGGGTTGCACCCATGGCACTTGATCCCATTCCGGCATCACAAGCGAAGACAATTTTCTTAACATTATGATAGTCTACTGCTGCGCCTTTCAATGTAGATGAGACTGAGCTTTCTTTACCTTTCATTGCTTCCATTTCAGAAACTGCTGATTCTAAATCTTGTTCTGTGTCTTTGGATCTATTAAGGATTACTGACGCTACTAAGAATGATACGACAGCGCCAACGATAACTCCTGGTAGGACACTTGTGAAGAATGATCCTTTAGGACTGGTTAAGAAGTACGCAAAGATTGATCCTGGAGATGGTGCGGCTACTAAACCTGCATTTAATAATTGTAGAGTAGCGGTTCCTGCTGCGCCACCTGCCATTGCTGCTAATATTAATGATGGTTTCATTAATATATATGGGAAATAAATTTCATGGATTCCACCAAAGAAGTGGATAATTGCTGCTGATGAAGAACTCGCTTTAGCATTTCCTTTTCCAAAGAACATGAATGCTAAGAGAATACCTAATCCAGGTCCAGGATTACTTTCGAGCATGAAGATGATTGATTTTCCAGCTTCAGCTGCTTGTGATAATCCTAATGGTGTGAAAATACCATGGTTGATCGCATTATTTAAGAATAATACTTTAGCTGGTTCAACAAAAATGTGAACGAGTGGTAGTAATCCGATATTGATGATGGCATCAACACCTGCTGCTAGTAAATTATTCAATGCTTCGACAATTGGTCCAATTCCATAGAAACCAACAATGATTAATAATAATGCTAGAATACCTGCTGAGAAGTTGTTTACGAGCATCTCGAATCCTTGTGGAGTTCTTGGTACTAAAACTTCATCAACTTTCTTAATTAACCATGCGGCTAAAGGTCCCATAATCATGGCACCCATGAACATTGGAATACTTGCTCCAACAATGACCCCCATTGCTGATGCTGCTGAGACAATACCACCACGATGTCCATAAATCATATTACCGCCTGTAAAGGCAACCATTAATGGTAGTAAATATTTCAACATTGGGTCAACAAGTTGAGCTAGTTGTTCATTTGGTAACCACCCTGTTCCAATAAACAGTGCAGTGATTAACCCCCAAGCAATAAATCCAGAAATATTTGGCATTACCATTCCTGATAGGAATGACCCCATTCTTTGGACTCTTGCTTTAAGTCCTGTATTTTGACTCACAATCTTACCTCCTTTATTATTGTATGATTGGCTTGTACTTTTATTATACGGTTTTTCTTTAATATTATTTTAGCAAGTTATAAGGAGTTTGTCATATAATAAATGACAAAAATTGGTTTTATGTCACTTCAACTTACACTATTTTTTTTATTGTTATCTAATTGGATGCACCATTATTTCTTAAATCTTGTATAATAGAGCAAAAGAAAGAGTTAAGTATGGAATATAGAGGAAGATTTGAAAGAGAATTACAAAACTTAGTCATCAAGAGAATCGTAGCATTAATTATTTTTAGTTCTTTAATTTTTATAATAGTTTTTTATACTACAACATTTTATAAGTACAATCAAACATCAAACGAGAATATAAACTATATAAAAGACGTTTTTTCAAATGTTTATAATGCAAATAAATCATACTTATTAGATGCTGACACACAATCTCTTGCTTCTAATGTCATTAATCGTGATTTGCGTCAAGAGTTTGATAATCATTTTTATCGGTTCAATCGGAGCAACCCAATTCGTTCAAAATATTTGATAACTGATATTGATGGAGTAATAGCTTCCTCAGATTTTCCAGCAAATCAGCTAACACCTTCATTATTAAGTTATACAAATGCGATTAATAATAATGCCAAAAATTTAGGGCCCAATGAAGTGTATACATCAATTTACAACGACTATGATGGATATCCTGATTATATGATGGTATCAACAATTACATTACAAGGTGAAGCAATAGGTTTTATTACTCTTTTCATTTCAGGTGATGATTGGAGTTATTTTACTTCTAATGACAATAATTATAACTCTGTTGTTACTGACTATCGAAACAATGTTATTTTTTATAACAAAGCATCTTTAATTCAGAATAACTATAAATTCACTTCAGATGAAAATCATAATTACCAAGTCAAAAATGATAGATATTGGTTAGATAAAGATATAGTATCTGAATATGGCATCACCATTTACTCAATTGTTCATTACCCTTCTAATCCTGAGACATTTATTGCTTTGGCAATGATTTCTTTAATTGGCTTTGGCACATTTATACTATCTTCTTGGATTTCTAGGAAAATGGCTGAGAAAAATGCACATTCTGTAAACTTACTAAATAATGAAATTCAGTACATAACACAAATAGAACCTAATCATCGTATAATGCTAAACTCTAATGATGAATTTGAAGATATTGGTCATGAGATTAATACAATGCTTGATACTATTAATGATTTAAATAGAGAGAACACAGAATTAATAGAGTTTAATAATGCGATTGAAATAAGTCAGTTAACAGCTCAAATTAATCCTCATTTCTTATATAACACTCTTGAAATAATTCGAAGTTTGACAAACAAAGATAGTGCACTTGCTCAAGAATTAATACTAAAATTGACAAAAGTATTACGGTATAGCGTAGAAGAAATGAAAAGCGAGATTACACTTAAAGATGACTTAGAATTTATAAATCAGTATTTATTCATTCAAAACCTTAGATTTCAAGACAACTTGAGCGTTGAAATTAACATTGATGAATCTCATCTGAAATTTAACGTTCCGAAACTACTTTTACAACCTGTCATAGAAAATAGTATTAAATATGGTTTCATGAAAAAATCAAAACTGAACATAGAAATATCTAGCGAATTTGAGAATGATTTTTTAGTTTTAAGAATTCAAGACAACGGTCTTGGGATGGATGAGGATTCATTAATTAAAGCCAAAGAGCTTTTATCTGGTGAAGTAAATACAAGTCAATCATATGGTTTATTCAACATATCCAGACGATTAAAATTACAGCATACAGATAAAAGCAAAGTTGAATTAAGAAATATAAAGAATGTGGGACTTGAGGTTGTTATGCACATCTATCAGAAGTCTAATGAAAGGTAGTGGACAAATTGTATAAAGTATTAATTGTTGAAGATGAAGAAATAATCAGAACAAGTTTAGTATATGATTTCCCATGGAAAGATCACAATTGCATTGTCATTGGTGAGGCTAGTAATGGAGAAGGAGCATTGAGCAAGATTGAAGAGCATGATCCGGATATCCTTTTACTTGATATAAACATGCCTATTAAGGATGGTATTGCCTTACTTGAAGAGACTAATGAGTTTTACTCTTTTGCGACTATCATTATTTCTGGTTATTCATCATTTGAATATGCGAAGCGTGCTATTTCTTTTGATGTTGTTGGGTATCTAACAAAGCCTATAGATATGGAAGAGCTGTCTGATTTTGTTGAAAAAGCAAAGCTATATGTAGATAATCAGAATATCATTAGTCTTAATAAGGAATCTATCAACAAATTAAAGCATTTAGAACTAATTGAAAAGAAGTTCAGCAAAAAAGAACTAGAATCAATTGTTCAAGATGTTTTAGATATTATACATGCTGACTATAAAAAACGCATCACAATGAATTATCTTTCTGAAAAGCTGCATTATAGTGAAACTTTCATCAATAGAAAATTTAAAGAAGGAATGAATACTACAATTAATGAGTATTTAAATAAATATCGGATTCAAGTGGCTATAAATATGATTAGAAATAATAAGAACTATAGTATAAGAGAGTTAGCATATGAATCTGGAATACCTGACTATAAGTATTTTAATTCAGTTTTTAGAAAATACATTGGAATGAGTGTGAAAGAGTTTATCATTAATGTAAAAGATTAATCTGTGTTGGATTTTCCCCAATAATGTTGGATTTTAGGTATAAGCGTTTATGTTTCCTTGTTAAGATATGATTATGTAAGCGCTTTTTAAGTAGTCGGGAGGAGCTATGAGTAAAACAATAACGATCAAAAATGCAGTAAAACGGTATGGTGAGAATACTGTTATTCCTAATCTTTCTTTACAAATTGAAAATAGTGAGCTTTTCACATTGTTAGGACCTTCAGGATGTGGTAAGACTACACTTTTAAGAATGATTGCAGGTTTTAATACTATTGAGGGTGGTGAATTCTACTTTGATGACTCACTAATCAATAACATGGAACCTGGTCAAAGAAAAATTGGAATGGTATTCCAAAACTATGCAATTTTTCCAAACATGACTGTTCGAAAGAATGTTGCGTTTGGACTTAAATATTTAGATATTTCAAAAGAAGAAGCTAAGGAAACAACAGAAGAATTCTTGAAATTAGTACACGTTCATCCCTATGCTGATCGTATGCCTGACAAACTATCGGGCGGACAACAACAGCGTGTTGCTCTTGCTCGAGCACTTGTTATCAAACCGGATGTTCTTCTAATGGATGAACCACTTTCTAATTTAGATGCAAAACTAAGAGTTGAAATGAGAACTGTGATTAAGCAAATTCAAAAGGAAGTGGGTATAACTACAGTATATGTTACACATGACCAGGAAGAGGCAATGGCTATTTCGGATCGTATTGCTGTTATGAAGGATGGTGAGATTCGTCATTGTAGTACACCGCAAAATATATATTTAAGACCTGCTGATCTTTTCGTTGCTACTTTTATTGGTAAATCAAACTTAATTAATGCTGAATTAATTGGTAGAGATCAAAATGCAGTTGTTAAATTTTCAAATGGGTATGAGGTTGAGTTGGATACAGTAAGAAATGAAGAGACTTTTGATAGAAATGTTACAGTTTCAATTCGTCCTGAAGAATTTAAAATTATAAAGACTGAATCAATTGATGATGATCAAGGTATTCATGGAGTTATTAAGGATAGTATTTTCCTTGGTCTTAATACTCATTATCTTGTAACTTTAGAAACTGGTGAAGATGTTGAAATAATACAAGAATCTAGTATTGACAAGATTATTCCTGAGGGTTCATCAATTACTCTTGTGGTAAATAGTGAGAAGATGAATGTCTTTGATACTGATACAACATTAAGTTTGATGAAGGATGTTAACAACAATATTGTAATAGATGCTCAGGGTGTTGGTGAGACTCATGATTAAGAGAAAACGATTTGATTTTTGGGTAATTGTTTCGATCACACTATTCTTACTTTTTGGGTTCTTCTTAGTTTATCCATTGTTCAATCTACTAAAAGAATCTGTTTATACTGGGGGAGAATTTACTTTAGAGGCATTTCAGCGATTCTTTACCAGGGGCTATTACTACTCTTCAATATTCAATAGTGCTAAAGTAGCTATTTCAGTTACGATTGTAAGCCTATTGATTGGTATTCCTTTTGCTTATTTCTATTCTTTTTTTAAGCTAAGAGGTAAGAAGTTTCTGTTTGTTTTAGTTCTACTTTCTACTATGTCTGCACCATTTATTGGTGCGTATGCTTGGATATTGTTAATGGGTAACTCAGGGCTCATTACTCAGTTCTTGAAATCCCTTGGATTTCCTGGAGTTTCCATTTATGGATTTGGGGGGATAGTTCTTGTACAATCTTTAAAACTTTTTCCATTAGTTGTTCTTTATATGAATGGAGCGTTTAGGAATATAGATAACTCATTGCTTGAGGCTGCTGAGAGTATGAATTGTACTGGCATAGAACGTTTTAAAAGAGTTATTATGCAATTATCAATGCCTACTATCTTAGCTGCTGCTTTGTTGGTCTTTATGAGATCATTTGCTGACTTTGGAACACCTGCTTTAATTGGTAGAGGTTATTCTACATTCCCTGTACTTATATATAATGCCTTTCTAGGTGAGAATGGTACTGATTATCATTTTGCTGCGGCTATTAGTGTTATTGCAATTATTGTTACTGCTGTAATATTCATCATCCAAAAAATTTCAACTAATAAATTTAAATTCACGATTAATGCATTGAATCCTATTCAACCAAAGAAGGCTAAAGGGTTGTTTAATGTTCTTATTCATAGTTTTGTTTATTTGCTTGTTTCGGTGGCCATGTTGCCTCAGCTTTATATTGTCAATATGTCATTTAGAAATTACAACAACAGTATCTTACAGCCTGGTTATTCTTTAGTTAACTATGAAAATGCTTTGTCGAAGAACTTATTTAGATCTATTAATAATACTATTTTAATAAGTTTTATTACTTTAGTTATTATTATTGTTATTGCTGTGTTTATAGCTTATTTGGTTGTTAGACGAAACAATCTTATTAACAACACAATCGACGTTGTTTCAATGCTTCCATATATAATGCCTGGAGGTGTTATTGGAATTGCATTAATTCTTACATTTAGTAGTAGTAATTTTGCTCTTACTGGGACCGTTTGGATAATGATATTAGCATTGGTTATTCGGCGAATGCCATTTACGAGCCGATCAGCTACTGCGGCTATGATGCAACTTCCTGAGAGTGTTGAAGAAGCTGCATTAATATTAGGTGCTTCAAAACTAGAAACATTTGGAAAGATTACAATTCCTATGATGGCTAGTGGTATTATATCCGGTGCTGTATTAAGTTGGGTATCTGTCATTACAGAAATGTCTTCTGGTGTAATGTTATATAACAACAGAACAATTACATTAACATTATCTACTTATGCTTCTATTAACAATGGTACCTATGGTGTTGCTGCTGTCTTTGCGACAATTACCACAATATTTACTATCATTTGCTTAGTTATCTACTTAAAAGTTACTAAGTCAGAAGATATTCAAATTTAGAAACAATAAATATTGTTCATATAAAAAAGGAGGAATTATGAAAAAATATTTTTTATTGCTAATCGCAGTATTCGCGTTAGTTCTAAGTGCGTGTAGTACTGAAAGTCCAACTCCAGATGATTCTACATCTGAGACGCCAGATGAAAGTGGTGAAGTTGTTGAAAGACCTTATTATGTTAGAGGTGAAGATGAAGTAACTGGAACTATTACGGTTTATACAACTATGGAGGAAACTCAACAAACTGCTTTGATTAATCTTTGGAATAAGTATTATCCAAACTCTAGAGTTGAAATCCAAGCAGATTCAGTTGGAACTCTTGCTACTAGAATTCGTAGTGATGAACAAAATGATGCTGATGTCGTAATTGGTGGAATGTTTGCTGCTGATGGAGATACCTACCATGATATCTTACAACCTTACACTGCTGTAAATGATGCTGAACAACTTTATCATGACGAATCAGGTTATTACACATTCTATGATGTGCAAGTTATGAGTTTAGTTGTAAACCCAGAACTTAGAGATGAATTAGGCATTGAGATTAATGGTTATGAAGATTTATTACAACCTGAATTAGAGGGTAAAATTATCTTAGCTGCTCCTGATGCGTCTTCTTCTGGATGGAGACAACTACAAACTATTCTAGCTGTTATGGGTGATGAATTTGATGACGATAAAGGTTGGGATTATGTTGAGAAACTAATGCCTATGGCATTCAGTACAACTTCTTCTAAGGATGTATATAACCTTGTCATTAATGGTGAATATGTTGTTGGCTTATCTTATGAGTCGACTGTTGCTGCATTAATCAAAGATGGTGCACCTATTGAAAACATCTACATGGAAGAAGGAAATACAGCCATGGCTGGAGGTGCTGCTATTGTTAAGGATGCTCCAAATCTGGTTGCTGCAGAGGCAATGATGGATTTATTAGCTTCTACAGAATTCCAAGATATTAGAGCTCAAGAATCTTCAGGTCGTGGATCAAATGGCGAATCTGTACTAATTGATTTACCAAAGGAAACAGAGCTTAACATGGTTGAACTTGATTTCGAATACTTAACAGAAAACAAAGCTGCTATGATTGACAAGTGGAATTCACTTTGGGCTGACCTTCATTAAATCTAAAAATTAATTAATAGTTATCAAAAAACCAACGTAATAAAACGTTGGTTTTGTTTTGTACTTAACTATTCAGCAAATGAATTATAAACCTGGTTTATTCGACTTCGTAGCTAGAGATTCTATCTACTTTTGGTTTAGATCTGCTTTCTGGATCAAAGGTATGTTTTAGATATTCTTTAACGAGTTCTTGTGCTAATTGAATACCTGTTACCTGTGAGCCTAATGCCATCATATTGGCATTGTTACTAAGTTGTGCTCTTTGAGCTTGATACACATTTGTTACTAAAGCACAGTATGCACCTTTAACTTTGTTTGCTGAAATTGAAATTCCAATTCCAGTTCCACAGATAACGATACCTCTGTCGACTTCTTTTCTGACGACTGCTTCTGCGACGTCTTTAGCAACATTGAAATAGATAGGGTCTTCTGAACCGTAGTCTATTACTTCGTGCCCTAGTTCTTCTACAGTAGAAATTAAAGCATTTTTTAGTTCTGCTGCATTTGGGTCACAACCGAATCCGATTTTCATATTTTTCACCCTTTCTATATTTTTTTTAATTCTTCTAAGTATATGTTCATTAACATCCATGATGATTCTGAACCTGGATCTCTAAATCCAATGGCTCTTTCGCCTAAACGCATAGCTCGTCCCTTTTTGGCTATTAATGGGATTGTTTCGTCTGAACCTTGTTTCATTCTAGCAACGAATGCTTCGAATGCTTTGATTGGTTCATTTTCTAAATCTTGGTCAAATAAAACTTCAAGTCCTGGTAAGAATGCATCAAGCATTGTTTTATCTCCATGTTGAGCTTTTCCTATTTTGACTATTTGGTCAACACCATTTTTAATGATTTGACAAAATTCTGGGAATGTTACTTCCATTTGACCTTTATAGTCATTGGCTGCTCTCATAAAGAAACTACCATAGAGTGGTCCTGATGCGCCACCAACTTTACTCATTAGACTCATGCCTACACTTCTTAGTAGTTCTGAAATATCTTCATCACTCTCACGCATTGCATCTAATTTCTTGGTGACATCTCTAAAACCAATGGTCATATTAATACCATGGTCTCCATCTCCAATGTCAGAGTCTAATTTTGACCAGTGATTGCGTTGTACTTCGGCTAATTCTGCCATTTTTTCAAAGCTGTTTATAAAGAAAGTTCTATCTAATACCAACATTCATTTGCCTTCTTTCTAGTTCTACTGTCTTAAATAAGGTGCGTCAAATTCCGCATCCAAGTATCCTTTTAATTCTTCATCTAATCGAGTTAGAGTGACTGACATACCAATCATGTCCATTGATGTAGCATAGTTACCAACCATTGATTTATGAACTTTAACGCCCATTTCAGTTAGAACATCATGAACTCTACGGTAAACAATATATAAGTCCATAACTGGTAGTGCACCTAATCCGTTTACTAAAACACTTACTTCTTCGCCTGCTTCTAGTTTCATATCAGGTAGAATGTGTTCTAGGATTTCGTCTACGACTGAGTCTGCTGGTTCAATTTTCTTACGAACGATTCCTGGTTCACCATGGATTCCCATCCCGACTTCCATTTCATCTTCGCCAATTTCAAAAATCTTTTCACCAGTAACTGGTAGTGTAGATGAGCTTAAGGCTACTCCTAATGAATAAGTTGCTAGGTTAGCTCTTTCTGCTACTGCTTTAACTTCATCAAGGTCTTTTCCTTCATTAGCTGCGGCACAAGCTGCCATTAAGACGATAACATCTCCGGCAACTCCACGACGATCCTCACGAACTTCTGAAGAGTAAACGTCATCTGTAATTAATACTGTTTCAACTCTAATACCATCATCTGCTGCCATTTCAGCACCCATATCAAAGTTAATAACATCTCCTTGGTAATTTCCATAAAGGTATAAGCAACCTTTACCATTGTCGACATCTTTAACTGCTTGGTAACATGTCATTGGGTCTGGTGAAGTATTGACATTACCAATAACTGCTGCATCAGCAACACCTTTTCCAACATAACCTAAGAATAGAGGTTCGTGTCCTGATCCACCACCAAATATGATTCCTACTTTTGGTGTTTCGCTCAAGTGTTTAGAAACCACTACACGACCACTTTCGTCACTTAGACGAACATCTTCTGAATGTGCCTTAACATAACCATCCAGCATTTCTTCAACGACATCGTAACCATCATTGATTAATCTTTTCATAGATTGAATTCCTCCTTTTTCATTCTCTTTCTATGACTTGCTTTGACTATTTATTACTCTGCATGAAATTATTAACGATGGCTTCAAATCCTTCGCCACTTAATCCAAAGCGCCCGATGAATAAACCGTCAACATCTTCTACTGTTGATAATTCACTGGCTGTCTTTGGACTGACCGATCCACCATAAATTATTCGGATCGAATCAGCTAATTCATTTGAGTAACTATCTCTAACTATTTGCCTCAATAGTTTATGAGTCTTATCTATGTAATCCTTGTCCGCAGATTCTGCTTGACCAATTGCCCAAACTGGCTCATACGCTAGAATTACTCTTTTTCTAAATGGTTCACTCACTAATTCTAGTGCCCACTGTACTTGAGATTTTAATGTCATCTCACTTTGACCAGAATCAATATCTGATTGTTTTTCACCAATACAAACAATTGGTGTTAGGTCATATTTCTCACACAGTGCTACCTTTTGAGCAACCATAGGATCTGTTTCATTGAAGAATTCTTTTCTTTCAGCATGACCTAGTTCTATATAAGTACAGCCTATCTCTTCTAATAGAGAAATAGGAACTTCACCTGTCATAGCTCCCTTTTCAATTGGTGCACAGTTTTGAGCTCCAACTAAAATGTTTGTATCACTAAAGATATCTCGAATTCTTTCAATCAACACAAATGGTGGAAGAAAAAACAAATCAACATCATCTCTGTGGCCAACTCTTTGCGCTATTGAACTAGCCAATTCAGTTCCCTGAGTGATGCTATTAACATGCATTTTCCAACTTGAACCTACAATTTTCTTACGCATTATTACCCACTCCTTACTCTTATATTAAGAAATTGGATGACTCTATGTTTAGCATTCATTACAGTATAAGTATATCACAGCCACTATCATTTCTTCCACATATAATTTGGGATTAGTGGATATATTACAATAAATAAAAGTTGCAAGAAAATAAAAGGACATTGATAATATTACTCATCAATGTCCTATCTTTAAATTAATAATTAACGACTTCTTCTTTCAATGGAATTGAGTTTGAAGCTCCCTTCCTTGTTACAGAAATAGCGCTGGCTGTACTTGCTAATGTCAAACACTCA
>DUUI01000016.1 GCA_012841625.1 Erysipelothrix sp.
GGAGGCCATGCTTTAGGAGAAATATGAAACACCTGGAAGTGTGTGTTAGAAAGGAGAAGATATGCCAACTATTAATCAGTTAGTAAAACAAGGGCGTTCAAGCCGAGTCTATAAAACGAAATCACCAGCTCTACAAAGAAATTTAAATACTTTGAAGAGAGAGGTTACTCGTGTCAACTCACCTCAAAAAAGAGGAGTATGTACTCGTGTAGGAACAATGACTCCTAGGAAACCTAACTCTGCTCTACGTAAGTATGCGCGTGTACGTTTAAGTAATGGAATGGAAGTTACTGCTTATATTCCTGGAATCGGACACAACCTACAAGAACACTCGGTTGTTTTAATTCGTGGTGGAAGAGTCAAGGACTTACCTGGGGTACGTTATCACATTGTTCGTGGAACCATGGATACAGCTGGCGTCGAGGGTCGTCGCCAAGGTCGTTCACTATACGGAACTAAGAAACCTAAATAAACAACCCATTAATCAGAAAGGAGAACTAGATTATGCCAAGAAAAGGATATGTGGCTAAGAGAGATGTCTTAGCAGATCCAATCTATAACTCAAAACTTGTAACACGCTTAATCAATAAAATTATGATTGATGGGAAGAAAGGTGTTGCTCAAAACATCTTATACAATGCTTTTGAAATCGTAGAAGAAAAAACAGGCCGCCAAGCAATGGAAGTTTTTGAACAAGCACTAGATAATGTTATGCCATTACTAGAACTAAAAGCTCGTCGTGTAGGTGGTTCAAACTACCAAGTTCCTGTCGAAGTCTCTCAAGAGCGTCGCTTAACGCTAGGCTTACGTTGGATCGTTAATTACTCAAGATTACGTCATGAAAAAACAATGGTACAACGCCTAGCATCAGAAATTATGGACGCTGCTAATGGTACTGGTGCATCTGTCAAAAGACGTGATGACATTCACCGCATGGCTGAAGCAAACAAAGCATTTGCTCACTATCGCTGGTAAAACCAGACACAATTTAGAAAGGAGACTGTGTTATGGCACGTGAATTTTCTTTAAAGGATACAAGAAATATCGGAATCATGGCCCACATTGATGCGGGTAAGACAACGACAACTGAACGTATCCTATATTATACGGGACGAATCCATAAAGTCGGCGAAACCCATGATGGGGGAGCTCAAATGGACTGGATGGCCCAAGAACAAGAACGTGGAATCACAATTACCTCTGCAGCCACAACGGCTCAATGGAAAGGTAAAAGAATCAACATCATCGATACACCTGGACACGTCGACTTCACTGTTGAAGTTGAACGATCACTCCGCGTATTAGATGGTGCCGTCACAGTATTAGACGCTAAAAGTGGTGTAGAACCACAAACGGAAACAGTTTGGCGTCAAGCAACAAAATACGAAGTTCCACGAATTGTCTTTGTAAACAAAATGGACGCCACAGGAGCAGACTTCTTTATGGCTGCCAACTCAATTAAAACCCGCTTAGGAGCTAAATCTACCCCAATACAAATACCAATTGGAGCAGAAGCAAACTTCGATGGTTTAATTGATATCATTGAGCGTAAAGCTCACATCTTCCAAGACGTTACTCACAAAGACGACATCATTACCGATGTACCAGAAGAATACGTCAATCAAATGGAAGAATATAGACAGCAATTACTCGAAGAAATTGCTGACTATGACGAAGACTTCATGATGAAAGTCTTAGAAGGTGAAGAACCAACAATTGATGAAATCAAAAACACGCTAAGAAAAGCAGTTGTATCTGGGGAATTCTTCCCAGTTCTATGTGGAGCTGCATATAAGAATAAGGGTGTTATCGCAATGCTAGATGCAACCGTAGAATATCTACCAAGCCCACTAGACATTCCATCAATTAAAGGAATATTACCAAACGGTGAAGAAACAGAACGTCACGCAGACGACAATGAGCCATTCTCAGCTTTAGCCTTTAAAGTTATGACAGACCCATTTGTCGGACGCTTAACATTCTTTAGAGTTTATTCAGGAACAGCTAATTCAGGATCCTATATCTTAAACTCAACCAAAGATGCACGTGAACGTTTCGGAAGAATCATGCAAATGCATGCCAATCACCGTCAAGAAATTGACACAGTATATTCAGGAGACATCGCAGCCGCAGTCGGACTTAAGTCTACAGCCACAGGTGATACACTCTGTTCAGAGAAAGCTCCAGTTATTCTAGAGTCAATGGTCTTCCCAGAACCAGTTATCTCACTCTCATTAGAGCCAGCATCTAAAGGTGACCAAGATAAGATGAGTTTAGCACTCGCTAAATTAGCTGAAGAAGACCCAACCTTCAAAACCTACACCGATGAAGAAACCGGCGATACAATCATTGCAGGAATGGGTGAACTACACCTAGACATCATCGTTGATAGAATGAAACGTGAATTTAAAGTTGTCGCAAATGTTGGTGCTCCACAAGTTTCATACCGTGAAACACTCCGTGGAAGCGCAGAATGTGAAGGGAAGTTCGTCCGTCAATCCGGTGGACGTGGTCAATATGGTCACGTTTGGATTAAATTTGAACCAAACCCTGGAAAAGGCTTTGAATTTGTTGACGCAATCGTAGGCGGTGTCGTCCCACGTGAATACATCAAACCTACACAAGATGGCTTGGTCGGTGCACTAGACTCAGGTTTAGTCGCTGGTTATCCAGTCATTGACATTAAAGCAACTTTATTTGATGGTTCATACCATGATGTTGACTCATCCGAAATGGCCTACAAAGTTGCCGCTAGCTTAGCACTTCGCGAAGCTGCTAAGAAAGCAGACCCAGTCTTACTCGAACCAATTATGGACGTAGAAATAACAGCTCCAGCTGATTATTTAGGATCTGTAATGGGAGATGTCTCAAGCCGTCGTGGACAAATTAGAGACCAAGAAGAGAAGCATAATGCTGTAACTGTCCGCGCTTTTATTCCACTATCAGAAATGTTTGGTTACGCAACAGATTTACGTTCGTTTACACAAGGACGAGGCAATTACTCAATGCAATTTGATCACTATGATCCAGTTCCAAAGAGTCTTGCTGAGAAGATTGCTAAGAAGAACAATCACTGATAATTGATTTTAAGTAATAAATACATTAAAATAGTAAAAGAATTACGATACGTAACGAGGAGGAAAAATTTACTATGGCAAAACAAAAATTTGACCGTTCGAAAACTCACGTTAACATTGGTACATTAGGTCACGTTGACCACGGAAAAACAACGTTAACAGCAGCAATCACTAACTACCTTGCTAAAAAAGGTGGGTCACAAGCAAAAGCTTATGATCAAATTGATAAAGCTCCAGAAGAAAAAGAACGTGGAATCACAATCAACACATCACATGTTGAGTACGAAACAGAAAGCCGTCACTACGCACACGTAGACTGCCCAGGCCACGCTGACTATATCAAAAACATGATTACAGGTGCAGCACAAATGGACGGAGCAATCTTAGTTGTTGCCGCAACTGATGGACCTATGCCTCAAACACGTGAACACATCCTACTTGCACGTCAAGTTGGTGTTCCTCACATGGTTGTTTTCTTAAACAAATGTGACATGGTTGATGACCCTGAATTAATCGAATTAGTCGAAATGGAAGTTCGCGAACTATTAAGCGAATACGAATTCGACGGAGATAACGCTCCAGTCATCGCTGGTTCAGCTCTTAAAGCGCTTGAAGGTGATGCTGAGTGGGAAGAAAAAATTGGTGAACTAATGGATGCAGTTGATGCATATATTCCTGATCCAGTTCGTGAAACTGACAAACCATTCCTAATGTCTATTGAAGACGTCTTCACAATTTCTGGTCGTGGTACTGTTGCGACTGGACGTGTTGAGCGTGGTGTTATTAAACTAGCAGAAGAAGTTGAAATCGTTGGTATCCGTCCAACTCGTAAAACAGTTGTTACAGGAATCGAAATGTTCCACAAAATGTTAGACGAAGCTATGTCAGGTGATAATGTTGGTGCATTACTACGTGGTGTAAACCGTGAACAAATCGAGCGTGGACAAGTATTAGCTAAACCTGGTTCAGTTAATCCACACACTAAATTTAAATCACAAGTTTATATCTTAAGTAAAGAAGAAGGTGGACGTCATACGCCATTCGTATCTAACTACCGCCCACAATTCTATTTCCGTACAACAGACGTAACTGGTGTTATCCAACTTCCTGAAGGAGTTGACATGGTTATGCCTGGTGACAACATCGAAATGATCGTTGAATTAATCGCTCCAATCGCTGTTGAACAAGGAACTAAATTCTCTATCCGTGAAGGTGGCCGTACTGTCGGTGCTGGAAACGTTTCAGAAATTATCGCTTAATTTAAGCCAAACAAAAAGATTTAGGAGTTCTACTTAAGAGCTCCTTTTTTATTAATATTATCTTCATACTTTCTTAAGAATTAACCCCTATACTATAGTTGAGGTAAAAATATGAACAAGATTTGTGTATGTGATGACGACAAAGATATCATCACAGTCATTAGCCATTATTTAAAAGAAGAAGGCCATGATGTGTATCAATGTCTCAATGGTCAAGAAGTATTAGATCTATTTGATACAACATCCATTGACCTACTCATCATTGACATTATGATGCCCGTTTTAGACGGCATCAGTACAGTTATTAAACTTCGAGAAACATCATCCATTCCTGTCATCTTCCTCTCAGCAAAATCAGAAGAAACAGACAAAATATTAGGACTCAATATCGGAGCTGATGACTATGTCACTAAACCATTCAGTCCCAGAGAATTAATGGCTCGAGTCAATTCACAGCTAAGACGACTAAAAATCTCAGCACCCATTAAATCACACGAAATGGTAGTCGGAAACATCCGCTTAAATGATGAAACAAAAAAAGTTTACGTTGATAATCATGAAGTGTATTTAACACCACTCGAATATCAAATTTTAAAACTACTCATGAGAAAACCAGACCGTGTGTATTCATCACAACAAATTTATGAAATAATTTGGCAAGATGAAGGCTATGATGTTGCCAACACAATCGCCGTTCATATACGACACCTTAGAGAAAAAATTGAAATAGACCCAAAAAACCCACGATACCTAAAAATTGTCTGGGGCGTGGGCTATAAGATAGAGAAAGGGTAACTATGAAGAACTCAGTTATGAAACGATTTCTAATCATTGTATTACTAAGCATTATTTTTGTTTTTACGATGTTTTCAAGCATTGTGACAACGGTTAATATTGTCAACTATGAAAGTATTGATTTTAGTGCAGAATTAGAACCAACCAACACACTTATGTTTAAAGAAAGATATAATTATGAAACCATGTGGATATCTCAAGCTGTGCTTGAAGATTCTGAATATGAGTATTATTCTAGTCTTTATTGGAAAGTTATTGACAATCAAACAAATGATCTCATCAACCAACATCCAAACTATGAAACTGAAATAGAAACACAAGATTTAAAAAGTGTCTATACACTTAATTTAGAAACAGGTGAAGAAATTCATAGTGACCAATACAGAAGGACCCATGGTGCTCTTGAAAACCCAATCGACCAAAGTCTTATTATTGGTTGGGATACAGATTCAGATGCCTACAAACAAGCATATCAAAGCTATGAAATCTTTGAATCTTTTAAAGACTATAAATGGGGATTATTTGGATGGCCAATTCTAATTATTCTATGGATATTTCTACTGATTACACATTATCAAGACAGTAAAGAATCATTTATAACTAAAATTCCAACTGAATTGATTTTTCTAGCAGGAATTAGTTTAGTAACAATGATTCTAATCGTGCTAACAAATCAACCTCTGTACGTTGACTTATACTCACCCACCCCATATCAAATTATGTTTGGGATAACGCTTATTATTGTTTCAACTTTAATGGTCGCTATAGTTTCAACTCTGTTTGTGATGGCATTCCTCTCTAAGATAAAAACAAAAACCTTTATTAAGAATAGTTTTGTCGGAATTGGCTTCAACTGGATTCAAAAGTTTTTAGGCCTCATTCCAAATAATCTAAAATTCATATTGTTTTCAGCAGGCTTTGTGTTATTACACTTTATAGTTGTCTTTGGATTTAGTTTTCAATATCCATTATTGTTTTTGCTCTTACTAGCCTTTGATGTCCTTCTATTTACAAGAGTTATGGAAGCAAACAATCAACGCTTATCAATCCAAAAACATCTATCCCTCTTAAGAGAAGGTGAAATAAATGAACCACTCAATAAAGCACATTTCTTAGAATTCTTTCATCAACCAATAGACGATGTCAATAATCTACAAGAAGGGTTACAAGCTGCGGTCGAAAAAAGTCTCATCGATGAGAGACTGTCCATTGACCTTATTACGAATGTGTCACACGATTTAAAAACACCATTAACAACGATTATTAATTACACAGATTTCTTAATAGACAATGTTAATCCAGAGAAACATGATGAGTATTTGCACATTATTAAAGAAAAAAGCCTCCGACTCTCAGAACTTGTCAGCGGTGTTGTTGAAGCCTCAAAAGCAAGCTCAGGAAAAATGGATGTCGAACTTGTCGATTTAAACGCACTCGAACTGCTTAACCAAGTTTTAGTTGATCATCAAGACCAGTTCATGAAAAAGAATTTAGTTTTACTAGTAGATGAGAAAAGTATCGATTTCTCCGTCAGTGCTGATTCTCAAAAACTGCACCGAGTCTTTGAAAACTTATTCAAAAACATTGAGAAATACGCAACTGATGACTCACGAGTTTATATACAAGGTGCCAATGAATTAGACCAGCTAATTATTTCATTTAAGAATATTTCAAAATATGCACTCGGATCAGAAGATTTAACAGCTCGCTTTGTTCAGGGAGATGTTTCAAGACAAACTGAAGGCAGTGGTTTAGGCTTAGCCATATCTAAAGATTTAATGAAACTAATGAATGGTGATTTACAAATTGAAGTCGATGGGGACTTATTCAAAGTCAAATTAACTTTAAATAAAACTAAAATATGATATCATCTTGTCATGGAAAAACTAACAAGTACACAAGAATTTGAAAACTACATTGCATCAAATGAACTAGCAGCTGTCTATTATTCAACACTGCTCTGTGGCGTATGCCATGCAATGAAACCACAAGTTGAAAAATTATTAGAAAACTATCCAAATATCCCAATCAAAGAAGTCGTGATGGATGAGGTCCCAGAAATCTCATCCCAACAAACAGTCTTCAGTTCACCAGCATTTATACTCTATGCACAGGGTAAAGAATTTGTTAGACAAGCAGGGTATCTAAGACTTGATCAACTTGACTCGTTACTCACACGAATTAGCTAATAAGGACCTTTCGGGGTTCTTATTATTTTGATTTTACAAATAGGAGGTAAAAGGATTGGATCGACTTGAATTATTCGAAAGAAAACCTGTCCCACAAGCAGTGATGACATTGGCTATCCCAACCATTATCAGTTCGCTGGTGATGGTTCTTTATAGTATGGCTGACACTTATTTTGTAGGACTACTCAATGATCCGATACAAACAGCAGGTGTCACTTTAGCAGGACCAGTGCTTCTAGCCTTTAACGCTATTAGTAATCTTTTTGGTGTCGGAACATCCTCAGTCATGAGCCGCTCCTTGGGTGAAAAAGATTATGAATCAGTCAAGCAAGCATCAGCCATTGGTTTATATGCGGCACTCTTTAGTTCAATACTTTTCTCACTGTTAGTACTAGTTTTTTATGATCCACTCCTAAATCTCTTAGGAGCTGATATGTCAACCTATGGGGCCACTAAAGCCTATATGGACTATGCGATTGTGATGGGAACTGTACCAAGTATTGTTAATATGGTCTTTTCGTATCTAGTCCGAGCGGAAGGCTCAGCATTACACGCCAGTGTCGGAGTGATGGTTGGAGCACTATTAAATATTGTCTTAGACCCAATCTTTATTTTACCTTGGGGCTTAAACATGGGAGCTGCTGGTGCTGGACTCGCAACAATGCTTTCAAATGTTGTAGCAGTAATCTATTACATAATTCTAGTCTTTTATCAAAAAGAAAAGACGAACATCTCAATATCGCCTAAAGATTTTAGTTTTAATAAAACGATTTGGAAAAAAATTACAAGTGTCGGGATTCCGGCATCCATTCAAAACTTATTGAATGTTACAGGAATGACTTTATTAAATAACTTTACAGCAGGCTATGGGCCAGACGCCATTGCTGCCATGGGCATTGCTTTAAAGGTCCAACTTGTGCCAATTCAAATAGCTATCGGTGCATCTCAAGGTGTTATGCCAATTGTGAGTTATAATTACGCAAACAATAACCATGCACGGATGAAAGACTCAATCTTATACCTACTAAAATGGATCATGGGATTCATGATTACAGTATGGCTTTTAGGGTCAGTCTTCTCAAAACAAATTGTTACATTATTTATGAACAATGAAGCAGTGATTCAATATAGCTCCCACTTTATTAGGGGCTTATTATTAGCCATGCCATTCTTAGGCATTGACTTTTTAACAGTAGGTGTTTTTCAAGCCATTGGAAATGGCAAGAAAGCTTTTAACTTCGCAATCCTAAGAAAAATAGTCTTTGAAATACCAGCAATTATCATTCTTAATTACTTCTTTGGTGTCTATGGATTATCCTATGCAGGATTCATTGCTGAGTTTGTCTTAGCGGGATTCTCACTAATCTTCTTAAGGGATTTGTTTAGGACTAATTAATCCTTCATCTCATCAAGCTGAATGTTTATCGCATTAACAGAAATCTGCAATTCACCCATAAGGAGACCAAGAGAAATAAGTAGCGCAACCAAAGAGATGATGAAAACAGTCAGAGAAACCTCAGGCGTAGCAACAAAGAAGAGCAGCATCGCAACGACGGATAACGCAAACGCAAAGGCACCAAATAATTGGGTCCAGCGAATCATCTTTAAGCGAATACTCAAGTTTCTAATTTGTCCTCTGGCTGAAAAGTCTTGTTTATTTGAGTCGATATAGCGTTTGTGCAGATTACGAATGAGTTCCGATAACGTTAAAAACCGATTTGTGTAGGCCAGCATCAAGAGTGATGTTGCTGAGAAAACCAAGGCTGGGGTTGAAAAAGTATAATCCATGTTTAAATTCCTCCATTTTGAATCTAGTTTAGCATAGTTTGATAGTCATCAAAGAAGTATGACTCGTGATATTTTGATAGAATATAACAAAGGAGGATACCCCTATGGAATTTATTCAAGAAACAAATCGTTTTTATAAAAATGATGAAAGTGGAAAACTATTGGCTGAAATTACGTGGCAAAAACAAGACAATGTCCTATATGTTGACCATACATTCACTGATCCTTCATTACGCGGACAAGGAATTGCTGGTCGATTAGTCGATAGAGTCACAGATTTCGCAAGACAAGAAGGACTTATGATTATGCCAGTCTGTCCATATGTCGTCAATAAGTTCAATGATGACCCCAAATATGATGACATTGACTACCGTAAAAAGGGCTAAAATAGACTATTTTTAAGAAATAGAGGCTAGATTTGAAAGAATCTAGCTTTTTTATTAAATTTCAGCATTTTTTCCTTGCAACGAGTCTCTATTTATCATATAATACTAAAGCTACCGCATTGATGTGCGAGGTTGCCGGCACACTGAGACGCGTTGTCATGGTCAGTGAGAAGTCGGGGAATTCACACAGAGCGGAAGTCTATCATGGATATAGACAAAAAAGGAGGATTCCATGGCAAGAAACAGTGTAAGAATACGTCTTAAAGCGTATGAACACCGAACTATTGATTCAGCAGCTCAAAAAATAGTTGAGACCGCAAATAATCATGGTGCACAAAAGGTGGTTGGACCAGTACCTCTTCCAACTCAAAAACAAATCGTAACGGTTTTAAGAGCGGTACATAAATACAAAGATAGTCGCGAACAATTTGAAATTAGAACTCATAAACGTCTAATTGAAATTATCGGACCATCAGCCGAAACAATCGATGCAATGTCACGTCTAGATTTACCTAGTGGTGTTGATATCGAAATCAAACTTTAGGAGGTTAGACGATGAAAGGATTAATCGGGCGTAAATTAGGAATGACTCAAGTCTTCTTAACAGATGGTAAATTAGTTCCAGTCACTGTTGTTGAAGTGCTTCCTAATGTTGTCTTACAAAAGAAAACAAACGAAACAGATGGCTATGAAGCAGTTCAATTGGGTGTTGTTGATGTAAAAGAAAACAAAGCAACTCAAGCTCAAAAAGGACATGCTGATAAAGCAAACACAACTTCTAAGAAATTTGTTCGCGAATTCAAAGGCGAAGAAATGTTAAATCTTGAAGTTGGCGATGAAGTTAAAGCAGATTTATTCGAAGCCGGTGAGAAAGTAGATGTACGTGGACGTTCTCGCGGTAAAGGATATATGGGTGCTATCTATCGTAACAACCAAGCAATTGGACCTCGTTCACATGGTTCTGGAGCACACAGAACTCCGGGTTCATTCGCAAACATTGGGGTCAACTCAGCAACCATCAAACCTGGTTTAATAAAAGCAGGTCAAGAAGGTTACAAGATGAGAACCAATCAAAACTTAGAAATTGTTAAAGTTGATGCTGAAAACAACTACTTATTAATTAAAGGAAATGTTCCTGGACCTAAGAGAGGCGTTGTCACAATCAGCACAACAGTTAAATCAACCAAGAAAGTCGACGCAGTTGAACTAGTTGATTTAGTGGCTCAGGAGGTATAGTCATGCCAAAAGTAGATGTACTTAATTTAGAAGGAAAAACTATTTCTGAACTTGAACTTAATGAAGACGTATTTGGCATTGAACCAAACCAACAAGTATTATTCGATGCAGTCATGATTCAACGTCATTCACTCCGTCAAGGAACACATAAAGTTAAAGGTCGTTCAGAAGTCCGCGGAGGTGGACGTAAACCATGGCGTCAAAAAGGAACCGGACGTGCTCGTCACGGATCAATCCGTTCTCCACAATGGCGCGGTGGTGGAGTTGTCTTTGGTCCAACACCAAGATCATACTCACGTAAACTGAACCGTAAAGTTCGACGCTTAGCAGTTCGTTCAATCTTAAGCCAAAAGCTTATAGATAACGAATTAAAAGTCGTTGAAAACTTAGTATTTGAGGCTCCTAAGACAAAAGAATTCATTAAAGTCTTAGATGCATTAAATATTGAAGATAAAGTAGTCTTCGTAGTTGATGGTCAAGAAGAAGCAGAAAATGCGTATCTATCACTAAGAAACCTACAAGATGTCTTAATGATTACAGTAGACCAAGTCAACGTGTACGATGTGATGAACTCAAGCAATGTTGTCTTCACTAAATCAGCAGCAGAACTTGCTGGGGAGGTCTTCGCCTAATGAAAACAAATCCAAGAGATATTATCCTTTATCCAATCTATACTGAAAAAACAGTCGCCATTGGAGAAGATGGAAGAGTTGTTACCTTCGCAGTTGCGAAAGGGACAAACAAAATTCAAATTAAAAAAGCAATAGAAGAAATCTTCGATGTTAAAGTCAACAAGGTCAACATTGTTAATGTTCGTCCTAAAACCAAAAAAGTTGGAAAGTACACCGGTAAAACAGCAGCTGTTAAGAAAGCAATCATAACACTTGCTGAAGGTGACACTATCGAAGTTCTATAATCTAGAAACAACTATCGGAAGAAACACGCTATTTCCGGAAAACATGCGTAAGGAGGAAAAGGTTAATCATGGCGATTAAATCTTACAAACCAACGACCAATGCACGTCGTGGTATGACAGGCCTTGATTACTCTGGGTTATCAAAAGTAGCACCAGAAAAATCATTGCTTGATAAAAAACATAAGAAAGCTGGCCGAAACAATACAGGCCGCATCACAACTCGTCACCAAGGTGGCGGACATAAACAAAGATACCGTATTATCGACTTCAAACGAAACAAAGACAGCGTTCCTGCAAAAGTAGCAACGATTGAATATGATCCAAATCGTAGTGCTAATATTTCATTATTACACTATGCAGATGGTGAAAAACGTTACATTCTATCTCCAAGAGGTTTAAAGGTTGGAATGGAAGTTATCTCAGGTGACGATGTCGACATTAAAGTAGGTAATGCATTACAACTTCGAAATATCCCAGAAGGTACGGTGGTTCATAATGTTGAACTCAAACCAGGTAAAGGCGGACAAATGATTCGCTCAGCTGGAGCCGGAGCTCAAGTATTAGGGATTGAAGACAGATACGTTACATTAAAACTAGTCTCTGGTGAAGTGCGTAAAGTTCTAGGAACTTGCCGCGCCACTATCGGAGAAGTAGGTAATCAAGACCATTCACTCGTCACAATTGGTAAAGCTGGCCGTCAACGTTGGTTAGGCATTCGTCCTACTGTTCGTGGATCAGCAATGAACCCAATCGATCACCCTCATGGTGGTGGAGAAGGCCGTACATCAATTGGACGTGTATCACCAATGACACCTTGGGGCAAAAAAGCAATGGGTGTTAAAACACGCAAGAAGAAAAACAAATCAAACGACCTTATTGTACGTCGTCGTAAAGTTAAATAGACGAAAGGAGATTAATTAATGGCAAGAAGTTTGAAAAAAGGACCTTTCTGTGATGAGCATCTACTTAAGAAAGTTGCCGCTCTCGAGGAAAAGGGTAAAAAAGAAGTAATTAAAACATGGTCTCGTCGTTCTACGATCTTCCCTCAGTTTGTTGAACACACATTCGCGGTGTATAACGGCAAAGAGCATGTTCCAGTCTATGTCACAGAAGACATGGTTGGTCATAAGCTTGGGGAGTTTGTTCCAACACGTAAATATGGTGGACATGGAAGTGACGATAAGAAAGCGGGTCGTAAGTAATGGAAAAACAAACAGTTAAAGCAGTCGCTAAGACAGTCCGTATTTCTGCTCGTAAAGCTCGCTTAGTCTTAGATGAAATTAGAGGCAAAGATGTTGCTGAAGTAAGAGCGTTTCTACGTTACACACCTAACAAAGCAGGTGAAATCGTTGGTAAAGTTGTTAAATCAGCTGCAGCAAATGCAAGTTATAATCACGGCTTAGATGAAGACAAATTATTTGTTAAAGAATGCTATGCCGATGAAGGAATAACCATGAAGCGTTGGCGCCCGCGCGCTAAAGGAAGCGCAAGCCCAATACTAAAAAGAACAAGCCACATTACTGTAGTGGTTGCTGAAAGAGAATAGGAGGATATCAGATGGGACAAAAAGTAAATCCAATAGGATTACGTACAGGTGTAATCCGTGACTGGCAATCTCGTTGGTACGCAACAGATAAAGAGTACGGACAATTCCTTAAAGAAGACATGGATATTCGTAGCTATCTCAAAGGCGAATTAAAAGCAGCATTCGTTTCACGTATTGAAATCGAACGCTCAAAAAACCGTGTTGAAATTATTATCAGAGCTGCACGCCCTGGTGTCGTTATTGGTCAAAACGGAGAAAACATTGATCGAATTAAGAAAGAGTTAGAAAAGAAACTTGAAGGAAATACAATCCATATTAAAGTTTTAGAAATTGCTAACCCTGACTTAGATGCTCTAATCGTCGCAAGAAACATTGCTGAACAATTAGAGAACCGTGCTTCATTCAGAAGTACACAAAAAAGAGCTATCCAAAGAACTATGAGAGCTGGGGCGAAAGGAATCAAGACATTGGTTTCTGGTCGTTTAGGCGGTGCGGATATCGCGCGTTCTGAAGGATACTCTGAAGGAATTGTTCCTTTACATACCTTACGTAGTGACATTGATTATGCGCACTATGAAGCAAATACAACTTTTGGTAAATTAGGCGTTAAGGTTTGGATCTGTCGTGGTGAAGTATTACCAGGACAAATGGTTCAAGAACCAGAAGCACCTAAGCATGATAACAGACGTAGACCTCGTCGTCGTCGTCGTGATGACAACAGAGGCCGTCGTAATCAAAACCAAAATCAAGGACAGCAACAAGCACAACCACAACAAAGTGCTCCTAAGAAAACTGAAGGGGGTAACTAATTATGTTAATGCCTAAAAGAACCAAATACAGAAGACCTCATCGTTTAAGTTACGATGGTCGCTCAAAAGGTGGCCGTGAAGTTACTTATGGAGATTATGGTTTAGTAGCAATGACTGGGAACTATGTTTCCAACCGTCAAATAGAAGCGGCACGTGTTGCGATGACTCGTCATATGCGCCGTGGTGGTAAAGTCTGGATCAAGATTTTCCCTCATCTAGCTATTACTAAAAAACCTCTTGAAGTCCGTATGGGATCAGGTAAAGGGGCTCCAGAAGGATGGGTTGCTGTGGTAGCACCTGGACGTGTCATGTTTGAGATTGCTGGTGTTGATGAAGAAACAGCAAAAGAAGCGTTCCGTCTTGCGGCCCACAAACTTCCTGTCAAATGTAAAGTTGTCCGTAAAGGTGAGGAGGACGCAGTATGATGTCAATTAATGAGATTCGCGATCTCAACAATAGCGATTTAGAAAAAGAAATTGATGTACTTAAAGAAGAATTATTCAACCTGCGTTTTCAAAAAGCGACAGGTCAATTAGAAAATCCATTAAAAATCAGAGAAGTGCGTAAAACAATTGCGCGCATCAAAACAGTGATCACTGAGAGAAACCTCAGTGACACTCAATAGAAGGAGGTTGCTTCATGGAAAAAAATCGTAAAGTGTACCGAGGAAAAGTTGTTTCGGATAAAAACGATAAAACAATTATCGTAGAAGTAACCACTTCTCGCCCGCACCCTTTATATGGTAAGCGCGTTAAATATTCAAAGAAATTTACTGCACATGATGAAAACAATATCGCTAAAATCAATGACTTGGTTGTTATTGCGGAAACACGTCCTTTATCAAAGACAAAACATTTCCGTTTAATCCGTGTTGTTGAAGAAGCGGTAGTTGTATAGGAGGTGTTATCATGATTCATAATGAAACAAGATTGAATGTTGCAGATAACACTGGTGCACGTGAAGTCTTAGTTATTCGTGGCTTAGGCGGATCACGCAGACGTTCATCAAACATTGGCGACATTGTGGTGTGTACTGTTAAAGAAAGTACACCAGGGGCTACTGTTAAAAAAGGTGAAGTCGTTAAAGCTGTTATCGTAAGAACAAAATATGGTTTACGTCGTGAAAATGGAACTTATATCCGTTTTGATGACAATGCAGTTGTCATTCTTAAGGATGACAATACACCACGAGGAACTCGGATCTTTGGTCCAGTGGCTCGTGAACTAAGGGAAAAAAACTTCATGAAAATCGTGAGTTTGGCTCCCGAAGTACTATAGGAGGTCTTTAAATGAGAATATTAAATGGTGATAAGGTTAAAGTTATCTCTGGTTCATTTAAAGGAACTGTAGGTGACGTAATCAAGGTAAATCCAAAGAGGGATATGGTTATGATTGAGGGTGTTAATTTACAAAAGAAACACATGAAACCAAGCCAAGGAAATCCTGATGGAGGAATCATTGAGAAAGAAGGTTGGATCCATGTATCTAATGTCGCTCTCTATGATCCAAAAGCAAAAGACGCGACACGCGTCGGGTACAAGACAGATTCAAATGGAAAAAAAGTTCGCTATTATAAAAAGAGCGGGCAATTAGTGAAGTAGGAGGGATCGTATGAGTCGTTTACAAGAAAAGTACTTAAATGAAACTGTTCCTGCTTTAGTTAAAGAGTTTGAATACAGCAGTGTCATGGAAGTACCAAAACTAGAAAAAATTGTTGTTAATATGGGTGTTGGAGATGCAATTGCTAATCCAAAAGCACTTGAAGAAGCAGTGGCTGAATTAACACTAATCACTGGTCAAAAACCAGTCATCACAAAAGCCAAGAAATCAATTGCGAACTTCAAATTACGTGAAGGCATGTCAATTGGTTGCAAAGTTACTTTGCGTGGTGAGAAAATGTACCACTTCTTTGATAAATTAGTCAATGTGGCATTACCACGTGTAAGAGACTTCAGAGGCGTCAGCTCAAGTTCATTTGATGGGCGCGGAAATTATACTTTAGGTGTTAAAGAACAATTAATTTTCCCAGAAATCAATTATGACAAAGTCAACCGTTTACGCGGAATGGACATTGTTATTGTCACATCAGCAGAGAACGACAGTGAAGGCCATGCTCTATTATCAGAGCTTGGTATGCCATTCACTAAGAAAGTAGGAGGATAGAAAATATGGCTAAAAAATCATTGGTCAATAAAGCAAACAGACCACAAAAGTTTAAAGTCAGAGAGTACACAAGATGTAATCGTTGTGGACGTCCTCACTCTGTTATCAAAAAATACGGAATTTGCCGAATCTGTTTCAGAGAATTAGCCTATAAAGGCCAATTACCTGGAGTCAGAAAGGCTAGCTGGTAAGGAGGACAATTATGAACATGACTGATCCAATTGCAGATATGCTAACACGTGTCCGTAACGGCATCCAAGCTCGTCACGAAGAAGTATTAGTGCCTGCTAGTAAAGAAAAGTTAGAAATTGCACGTATTCTTAAAGAAGAAGGATTTATCTTAAATTATTCAGTAAGTGGAGATATTAAGAAAGTAATCACTATTCAATTAAAATATGGACCAAACAGAGAAAAAATTATCTCTGGCTTAAAGAGAATTTCCAAACCTGGACTTCGCGTCTACGCAAAATCAAAAGACTTACCTCGCGTTTTAAATGGGTTAGGGGTTGCTATTATTTCCACATCAAATGGATTAATGGTTGATCGTGATGCCCGCAAACAAAACGTTGGTGGCGAAGTCATTGCGTACGTTTGGTAATAGAAAGAGGAACATAAATGTCACGTATCGGAAATAAGGCGATTACCATTCCATCTGGTGTTGAAGTTCAAATCAAAGATGGTAATGAGGTGACGGTCAAAGGTCCTAAAGGAACTTTAACACGTAGCTTCTTACCTGAATATGAACTCAAAATTGAAGATGGCGTGTTAACAGTTGTTCGCCCAAATGATGAAAAAAGAACAAAACAAATTCATGGAACAACGCGTTCATTGATCAGTAACATGATTGAAGGTGTTAGTAATGGATTTAAAAAAGAATTAGACATCGTCGGAATTGGTTACAGAAGTTCAGTTCAAGGAACAAAATTAGTTCTTCAAGTTGGATATTCTCACCCAACCGAATTCGAAATTCCTAAGGAACTAGATGTTAAAGTAGATAAAAATACTCACATTACAGTTGAAGGAATTGATAAACAATTAGTAGGAGAATTTGCTGCTAATGTCCGCGCTACACGTAAACCTGAACCATATCTAGGTAAAGGGATTCGTTACACAGGTGAACATGTCCGTCGTAAAGAAGGTAAGACGGCTGCTAAGAAATAGAAAGGAAGCACTAGTTTATGCTTAAGAAAACAAATAGGAATGCTTCACGTCAAAAAAGACATCAAAGAATCCGTAATAAAATAAGTGGAACTCCAGAGCGTCCTCGTCTTAGTGTGTTTCGCTCAGGACTCCATATCTATGCTCAAATCATTGATGATGTAAATGCCAATACATTAGTTAGCGCAAGTTCAATATCACTGAAATTAGACAAAGGCGGAGATATCGACGCTGCTAAACAAGTCGGTACTGAAGTCGCTAAGAAAGCATTAGATGCAGAAATAAAAACCGTTGTGTTCGATCGTTCTGGATATCTCTATCACGGACGTATTAAAGCACTTGCTGAAGCAGCTCGTGAAGCTGGCTTAGAGTTTTAGAAGGGATAGAATATGACACAAACAAAAGAACAACGTAGACCAAGAAGACAACGTTTCCAACAAGAACAAGAGTTTGAAGAGCGTGTCGTCACCATCAACCGTGTAACTAAGGTTGTTAAAGGTGGTCGTCGCTTCAGATTCTCGGCCCTTGTTGTTATCGGAGATAAAAAAGGACGTGTTGGCTTTGGTTTAGGTAAAGCTAACGAAGTCCCAGATGCAATTAAAAAAGGTGTTGAAAACGCAAGAAAGAACATTCTAAATGTTCACATCATCAATAACTCAACCATTCCACATCCAATTACAGGAAAATATGGAGCTGGAGAAGTACGCTTACTGCCTGCTTCAGAAGGTACAGGGGTTATTGCTGGTGGTTCAATTCGTATCGTCTTGGAACTTGCTGGAATTAACGACATCCTTACTAAATGTATCGGTTCAAGAACACCAATCAACATGGTTCGCGCAACTTTCGAAGGGCTGTCTCGCTTAAAGACAGTTGATGAAGTTGCTAAATTACGCGAACTTAAAGTTGATCAAGTACGATAGGAGGTTATGTTATGAAATTACATGAATTAACCTATACAGAAGGATCTCGCAGAGACCGTAAGCGTCTTGGACGAGGCCATGGTTCAGGTACTGGTAAAACAGCTGGTAAGGGTCATAAAGGTCAACTAGCTCGTTCAGGTGGAGGTAAAGCTCCGGGATTTGAGGGAGGTCAAACACCTCTATATATCCGTTTACCTAAACGTGGATTTACCAACATTAATCGTAAAGAATATACCATCGTAAATTTAGATACATTGAATCTATTTGAAGATGGTAGTGAAGTCACATTAGAAATTTTATTAGATGCTGGCTTAGTTAAAAAGGGACTTTCTGGCTTAAAGGTCCTAGGGCAAGGAACATTAGAAAAGAAATTAGTTGTAAAAGCAACAAAATTCTCTAAATCTGCGCAAGAAGCAATTGAAAAAGCAGGTGGAAAAGCTGAGGTTCTATAATGATTAAGACCTATGTCGATCTCATTAAACACCCTGAGATTCGTAAAAAAATTATTTTTACCGCAATAGCTTTATTGGTCTTTCGACTTGGTGCCTTAATAACTGCACCAAATGTCAATGAGTTCCAATTAACGGCCGGAGCATCAAACTCAATTATTGATATGATGAATCTCTTAGGCGGTGGAATGCTTCAAAGTTTCTCCATCTTTGCTTTAGGGGTTGGACCATACATCACAGCTTCAATTGTGTTTCAATTGTTGGCTATGGATGTTGTTCCATACTTTACTAATCTTCAAAAAGAAGGAGAACAAGGACGTAAAACGCTTGATCGTTACACACGATATTTAGCGGTTGTCCTAGCCTTTGTTCAGTCAATTTCAATGCTTTATGCAATGAATGCTGGAAACCCAGGCTTAATGCTTGATCCAACTGTTACAGGATACTTCTCAACCGGTCTAGTTATGACGGCTGGGTCGATGTTCCTCTTATGGTTGGGTGACCAAATCTCTAAAAAAGGAATTGGTAATGGAACATCTATGATTATCTTTGCTGGGATTGTTTCTGGATTACCTAATACCTTTAGAACAGTGTATGAACAATTACTTGGTAGCGGCTTTAATGCTGGTGGATTAATTAACTTCTTGCTGTTTATCTTACTTTATGTCTTGATTATTATCTTAGTCATCTTTATGACAAATGCAGAAAGAAGAATTCCAATCCAATACACATCAAGTGCATTGGTTCAACGTAAATCAGACAAGAACTATTTACCTTTAAAGATTAACTCTGCATCCGTTATTCCTGTTATCTTCGCTAATGCGATTATGACAGCTCCAGTGACTGTTCTAAGTTTCTTAAACAATGACTGGGCCAGAGGTGCTTATGTATTCCTGAGTGATTTCTTTAGTTTAAGTTCTTGGACAGGTTTAGCTATTTATTCAATTCTGATTATCTTCTTTACTTTCTTCTATACCAACCTACAGGTTGATCCGAAGAAAATTAGTGAAAACTTACAGAAGAATGGCTCATATGTAGTCAGTATCAGACCAGGTGAGGCGACTCGTAAATATGTATCAACTGTCTTAAACAGAATTACTGTATTAGGGTCAGCATTCCTATTATTTATTGCTTTGTTGCCACATATTATTCCAATGGTTTCAGACGTACCAGCTCAAGTAGCGGTAGGTGGAACTGGAATCATTATCGTCGTTGGTGTTGCTTTAGAGACAATGAAATCACTCACATCTCAAATGACTCAGCGTAGATATACAGGCTTTAAGAGAGGAAATTAATTATGAATATCTTAATCATGGGAATTGCTGGAAGTGGTAAAGGAACCATGGCAGAATTCATTAAGGAGCACTATAAGATCCCTCATATTTCAAGTGGTGAAATGTTTCGAGAATCGATTCGAAATAAAACGCCACTTGGGCTATTGGCCAAACAATATATAGATCATGGCTTATTGGTTCCTGATGATGTCACTATACAAATGGTGCGTGATCGCATCATGCAACCAGACTGTGATCATGGCTATCTTTTAGATGGCTTTCCAAGAACAATGATTCAAACCGGTGCCTTTGAAAAATTAATCGATGATACAAATCGTGAACTGGATAAGGTTATTAACTTAAATGTTGGTTTTGAACACTTGGAAAAACGTATTACAGGTCGTCGTTTATGCAAAGATTGTGGATCAATCTACAATATTCATAACCACAGACCTAAGGTTGAGGGTGTGTGTGATGTGTGTGGTGGTTCATTATACCAACGCTCAGATGATACAACTCAACAACTTGAAATTCGTATTAAAGAATATGAACACTTAACCAAACCAGTGATAGATTTCTACATTGGTAAGGGTGACGTAATTCAAATTGATGCTTCTAAAGAAGTCCCGGAAGTTTGGAATGAACTAAAGACTAATTTGGAGGAAATTGATGATCACTAACAAATCTAAACGTGAAATAGACCTCATGAGAAAAGCCGGCTGGATAGTCGCCAAGACTCTTGAAATAGTTGAACCTCACATTAAACCTGGCGTAAGTACGTATGAATTGGATAAAATCTGTGAAGAGGCAATCTTGTCATATGATGCGACACCAAGTTTTAAGGGGTATCAAGGATTTAGCGGTTCGATTTGTACCTCAGTCAATGAAGTGCTGGTTCATGGAATTCCTAGTAAAGAAAAAATCCTACAAGAGGGTGATATTATCACTATTGATGTGGGGGCTAATTACAAAGGATATCATGGAGACGGGGCTTGGACATTTGCTGTTGGAGAAGTTAGTGATGATGCAAAAAAACTGATGCAGGTAACTCATGATGCTTTATACAAAGGACTTGAGGTTGCTAAAGCAGAGGTTTATATTGGCGATGTATCGCATGCTATTGGATCGTATATTAAACAATTTGGATATGGAATTCCAATGGAGTATACCGGCCATGGCATAGGACGTAATCTTCATGAAGACCCACCGGTTTTCAATGATGGTCAACCCAATAGGGGAGTACTTCTGAAAGAAGGAATGACAATTTGTATTGAACCTATGGTTCATATCGGCAAACCATTCACGAAAGTATTGAGTGATAATTGGACTGTTATTAGTAAGGATAAAAGCTTAACGGCTCATTATGAACACACGATTGTTATTACCAAAGATGGCTGTGAAATTCTAACAACTACAAGGCAGGAGGAAAGCTTAATTGGCTAAACAAGACGTAATTGAAATGGAAGGCGTCGTCGTAGATACATTACCAAACGCGCAATTCAAGGTAAAATTACCTAATGGACACGAGATCTTGGCTCACGTTTCTGGTAAAATCCGTATGCATTACATTCGCATTTTACCAGGTGACCGTGTCACGGTGGAGATATCCCCGTATGATTTAACACGTGGCCGCATAACATTCAGACACAAATAGTTAAAAGGAGATAACACAATGAAAGTTAAACCATCAGTCAAACCAATTTGTGATAAGTGTCGCGTCATTAAACGTAAAGGACGCGTCATGGTAATTTGTGAAAATCCTAAACACAAACAAAGACAAGGATAAGAAGGAGATAAATTATGGCTCGTATCGCAGGTGTAGATATACCACGTAATAAACGTGTTGAAGTATCACTGACTTATATTTATGGTATTGGATTACCAACATCACAAAAATTATTAGACCTAGCAGGTGTTGACAAAGACATCCGCGTCAAAGACTTAACCGATGAACAAGTTAATGATATTCGTAATGAAGTAAACAAAATCAGAACTGAAGGAGATTTGCGTCGTGAAGATTCCCTCAATATTAAGAGACTAATGGAAATTGGTTCTTACAGAGGCATTCGTCATCGTCGTGGATTACCAGTTCGTGGACAAAGAACTCGGACCAATGCTCGTACTCGTAAGGGACCACGTCGTACGGTCGCTAACAAGAAGAAGTAGGAGGTTAAATCATGGCTAAAGCAAAAACAAAAGCAACAAGAAGACGTAAAGCACGTAAGAATATAGCTAGAGGTGTGGCCCACATCCATTCTACATTCAACAATACTATTGTTACTATAACTGATGAAGCAGGTAATGTTGTCGCATGGTCAAGTGCCGGAGCACTTGGTTACAAAGGATCTCGTAAATCGACTCCATTTGCGGCTCAACTAGCTGGTGAAGCTGCAGCAAAAGCAGCTGTTGAAAATGGCATGAAATCTGTTGAAGTATCTGTCAAAGGACCTGGTCCTGGACGTGAGGCAGCTGTTCGTTCGTTACAAACAGCGGGCTTAGATATTAGCGTTATTAATGACAATACACCAATTCCGCACAACGGATGTCGTCCACCAAAACGACCTCGTGGATAAAATGAATTTAAGATTGAAATTGGAGGGAAATGTCTAGTATGCAACAATTTGAACGCGCAACATTTGAAGTCGCCGCCCAAGATGAACAAACCCATTATGGTCAATTTGTCATCGAACCTCTTGAGAAAGGATTTGGTAACACCTTAGGCAATGCTCTAAGACGTGTGTTACTGTCATCTTTACCAGGAGCTGCAGTTTACTCCCTTAAAATTGATGGAGTTCAACATGAATTCTCATCATTAAAAGGGGTTAAAGAAGATGTGACTTCCGTTCTTCTTAATGTTAAAGATTTAATTCTTACAATCCAAGATAGTGATCAATACACTTTACGCATTTCTGAAAAAGGACCTAAAGTTGTAACCGCAAAAGATATCCAATGCCCAGCTGGCGTCAAGGTTGTGAATGAAGACTTAGTCATCGCCAATCTTGCTGATGGTGGTGTGCTTGAAATGGAAATGAAGGCTCAAAGAGGTCGTGGATATATTTCTCAAGAGGAGAATAAAGGGTTATTTAAAGAACTATCTCAGGGATTTGGAACAATCTATACTGATTCAGTATATACCCCAATTAAGCGAGTTGCTTATGAAGTAAGTCCAACTCGTGTGGGAACAAATACTCAATTTGATAAACTAACACTGGAAGTGTGGACGGATGAATCAATTACTCCATCCAAAGCCATTGCGATGGCATCAAAAATCCTAAGTGATTACTTTGCCTTAATTGTTGAACTTGAGGCTGGGCTGATTGAGGATGATTCAATCATTAAAGAATCTGTTGAGGGTAAAGAAAAACCTAAAGCAACAATGATGATTGAGGATCTTGATTTATCAGTTCGTTCATATAACTGCTTAAAACGAGCAGGGATTCAAACAGTTGAGGAATTAACTCAAAAAACTGAAGATGAAATGTCTAAGGTTCGTAACTTAGGTAAGAAATCATTAAAAGAAGTTAGCGACAAGCTAGCTGAACTTGGTCTAACATTTAAAGGCCAAAAAAGATAAAAGAGGAGGAACACATCAATGAGAAATCGTAAACTAGGTGTCGATTCAGCACACCGAAAAGCAATGTTACGTAACTTAGCGACCTCTCTTGTGATGCATGGCTCAATTACCACAACTCATAAAAGAGCGCTTGAATTACGTACAGTTGCCGATAAATTAGTGACTCTTGCAAAGCGTAATGATTTGCATGCTCGTCGACAAGCAGCTCAAATCTTATTTAATGTCAAAGATGATCAAGGGCAAACAGCTCTACAGAAACTCTTTGCAGAAATTGGACCAAAATACACAACACGTAATGGTGGTTACACAAGAGTAAACAAAACAGTTCAAAGACGCGGAGACGCTTCTGATATGGCTGTTATTGAATTTGTTTAAGAGCGGAATCAATTCCGCTTTTTCTTTATGAAAAAAGATTTAAAAGCATTTAGACATCAGTGTCAACAATACCCAATCATGGCCGATGAAGCATTGGATTTAATCATTAGTTATTTAAAGTCTGATGATAAAATTCTAGAAATTGGGACATGTGTTGGTTATTCTTCAATCTATCTAGCAAGTCATGTTGATGTAAGCATCACTACAATTGAAAGAGACGCCCAAAGAGCGTCCTTAGCACGCCAAAACTTAGAAGACTATAAGAATATCACCCTGCTTGAGGTTGATGCTTTAGAAGTCTCTATGGATGGCATATTTGATGTGATTATCTTTGATGCTGCTAAGGCTCAAAACAAAATCTTCTTGGCAAAATTTATTAAGAATCTACGTCATGATGGTCTTATTTTTGTGGACAATGTTCATTTTCATGGATTTGTTGAAAATCCTGATTTAGTGAAGGATCGTAAGAACTTGTATCGCATGGTTTTAAAGATGAAATCATTTGTTGATGAGATGCTAAATAGTGACTTTGAAGTGACAATTCATGATGTTGGCGATGGATTAATGATTATTAAAAATCCTAGCTAATAAATGTATTGAATTGCTTTAAACATAGCTTAACATGTGCTAAAATATAAACAGAAAGTGAGGAATTACTTATGAAAAAACTACTAGCTTTAGCGACTGCAGCAGGAGTTGGTTATCTTGCGTATAATGAGTACAATCGTCGTAAAGAAGCAGGGGATGAGTTTGTCCTTAAACTAGACAGCCAAATCCACAATCTAATCGACGATGTTGGCGCTCATATTGATTCTGTCTTAGCAAATGTTGAACAAAAACTTGAAAAAGTTGAAGAAGAAGTCGCTGAAAGAGTTGAAGAAATTTGAACTCAGCACAGATTGAGTTGAACAATGAAAATGACAATCAGAAATGGTTGTCATTTTCGTGAGTGAGGAAGAATATGGCACAAATAGAAGTCAGAGATTTAGTATTTACCTATGATGAAGAAGGCTCAGAGAAAACCATTAAGGGAGTCTCTTTTGATATAGAAAAAGGGAGCTATACAACTATTATTGGACATAATGGATCAGGCAAATCAACGATTGCTAAATTATTGGTTGGTTTACTTGAAAAGGAAAGTGGCTCCATAAAAATTGATGGTGAAGAAATCACCCCTGAAAATGTGTATGAAATAAGGCGTAAAGTCGCAATTGTTTTTCAAAATCCAGACAATCAATTCATTGGCTCAACTGTGCGTGATGACATTGCATTTGGCTTAGAAAATCATCAAGTAGATCCAAGTGCTATGGATCCTATTATTAATTACTTTTCAAGTGAAGTAAATATGGAAGACTTCTTAAACCATGAGCCAACCAAACTATCGGGTGGCCAGAAACAGCGCGTAGCGATTGCTGGTGTTTTAGCGATGGCTCCTGAGATTCTTATTTTGGATGAAGCGACCGCAATGCTTGATCCTGCTGGTAAACATGAAATTAAAGAATTAGTGTTAGGGCTTCATAAGCGTCATGATATGACAATTATCTCAATTACGCATGATATTGAAGAAGTCTCGATTAGTGATAAGGTCATCGTTATGAATGATGGTGACATTCGATTTAATGATGAACCAGATGATATCTTAGTGCTTCAGAAAGAACTGATTGATATTCAATTAGATGTTCCTTTTAGTGTTAAATTGTCTCTATTACTACAACAAAATGGGGTCACTATTACAGACCCAATTGATGAAGATAAGATTGTGGAGGAATTATGTCAATACAATTCAAAAATTTAAGTTATGAATATTCTCCAGATACTCCATTTGCTTATCTTGCCTTAAAGAATATTAACTTAACGATACGAGAAAATAAAATGACGGCCATCGTCGGTGCAACTGGCTCAGGTAAATCAACCTTAGTTCAACATCTTAATGCCTTACTAGTTCCAACGAGTGGTGAATTAGTGGTTGATGATAAAGTCATTTATTCAGATAAAAAGAATACAGGTCTAAAAGCACTGCGTGAAAAAGTAGGCTTAGTTTTTCAGTTTCCTGAAGCTCAATTATTTGAGGAGACTATTTTAAAGGATGTTATGTTTGGACCTTTAAATTTCAAAAAAACAGAGGATGAGGCTAAAGCACTCGCAACTCAGGCTTTGGAGCTGGTTAATATTGATCGTGAACTGTATAATCAATCACCACTTGAGCTTTCAGGCGGTCAGAAAAGACGGGTTGCTATTGCTGGAATCTTGGCTTTAAATCCTGATATCTTAGTGTGCGATGAGCCGACAGCTGGACTTGATCCGCAGGGTCAAATTCAAATTATGGAATTATTTGATCGATTTAAGGAACAAGATGATAAATCAGTAATATTGGTGACTCATGATTTACAAGATGTCTTAGATTATGCTGATGATGTCGTTGTTATGGCACATGGTGAGGTTATTTTTCACGACACCAAGGAAGCATTTTTCAATCGAACAGATTTATTGAGTGAGATTCAGAATGTGTTACCTAAAGTAATTCAGTTTAGAGAAGCGTTAAATAAAAAAGGTTTTAATATTAGTGATTCAGTGACAGACTTAGAACAGCTTGTTTATGAAATCATGAAGGAGATTGATCATGAATAATATAGCTTTAGGTCGTTATATTCCTTTGGATTCAGTGATGCATAAAATCGATCCTAGATTTAAGTTAATTGGGATGTTTATTATGCTTGTGGCTATCTTCATTCCAGCTGGTTGGATTGGGTATGGCTTTTTAGCTGTTACTTTATTGTTGACATTAATTGTTTCTAAACTTAAACTTAAATTCATTTTAAGATCATTTAAACCAATGTTGTTTATGATGATTTTCTTATTAATTATAAATATCTTAATGCTTAAAGAAGGAGAAGTACTTTTTCGAGTTGGCTCATTTATAGTGTATAGTCAAGCCTTAAGTCAGACAGCGTATATTGCGATTCGATTAATCTTAATGATTACAGTCACGACAATATTAACTGCGACAACGAAACCATTGGATATGACTTTAGGGATTGAAGACTTATTAAAACCCTTAGTTCGTTTTGGGGTTCCGGCTCATGAAATTGCGCTTATGATTTCGATTGCTCTTCGGTTTATTCCAACTTTGATTGAGGAAGCACAGCGTATCATGAAAGCTCAATCATCTAGAGGTGTCGACTTTGATGAGGGAAGCTTTAGAGAAAAGGTAACAGGGATTCTAAGTTTAATTGTACCCTTATTTGTTTCTTCATTCCAAAGAGCAGAAGACCTAGCAGAAGCAATGGAGGCTAGGGGTTATGCGCCAGGCTTACAGAGAACTCGGTACAAACAATTAAAGATTGTGACTCGAGACTATGTCTTCTTGGGTACTGTGATTGGTGTATTAGTTCTTACAATTTTAATACTGTTATATGCTAAAGTTTAATCGTTACAAAGCCATCTGCTGTTATGATGGCTCTTCTTTTATTGGTTGGCAGCGTCAAAAAGAGGGGGAGTCTGTTCAATCAGCGATTGAGAGAGTATTGACTAGAATGCACAAAAAAGAAACAAAATGTGTTGGTTCAGGTAGAACTGACAGAGGTGTCAATGCTTTGGGGCAGGTCTTTCATTTTGATTCTGATTTGAATATTGAGACAGATGTTTTTCTTAAAGCTTTAAATGCTCAAATTCATAAGGGTATTCATATTAAATCATTAGAAATTGTGGATGATAATTTTCATAGCCTCTTAGATGCTACATATAAAGTATACCGATATCATATTTGTGTGGGTGAGAATAATCCATTTCATCGCCATCACATTTTTTATTGTGATTATAATTTTGATATTAATAAATTGAAACAGGCCGCTTCATATTTTGTGGGCGAGCATGATTTTTCTAGCTACAATACGAATAGCTTTGATGAAATCCCTAATCAAGTTCGGTCAATCTATAAACTGGATGTAGAGACTAAGGATAATAACATCTATTTAACGTTTGTTGGTTCTGGATTTATGCGATATATGGTGCGAATGATTGTTGGAACTTTGATTGAAATATCGACTAAAGATTTAGATCCACAGCTGGCTAAGGATTATTTAGAGGCTAAGGATAAGAGCCTGGTGTCGTATATGGCGAAACCTCAGGGGTTGACTTTGGTTGAAGTTGGATACAAACCATTTGACAATCAAAATGAATAATGAAAAAATAATATTAGCTTGATTGGAGGTTGCGATGAAGAGAATATTATTTTTAATTTTAGTACTACTCTTAAGTGCTTGTTCAGGGTCTAATCAAACAGAACATGATTTACTGTTTGAGTGTTATGGAACTCAAAGGGATGATAATACAGTACTTGAGGAGTATTATTTATTAACTGTTGATGGGGCTGATAAAGATACCATTAAACAAATGACGAGTCTTGTTAACTATTTTTATCGATTTCAAATTACTGATCAAAACAATGAAGAGTATCTAAATCAACAATTGTTGTCGTATTCTGATTTAGAGGGTGTCACATATTCTCATAATATTGGTTCATTTGGTTCACAGGAAAAGCTTGATTTAGATTATACAATAGCAGATATGACTCAATTACTTGAGAGAGGCTTAATTACATCTTCAACTGATCAAGCTCCAACTGCTATTTCATTTGAAGTGACTAAACAGACTTTGCCAGAGTCAGTTTCATGTAGAGCCCATTCTGAAACTGAGCCAACGTTTGAGTCTGATTTGATTGGAACATCTAATCTATCGACTGATATGAATGTTGTGAATGATAAGCTCTTTGAGTCTGAAGTTGTTGTTGAAGAGGGGCGTGATTTAGTCATGAGATGTACTTATACTGACACAGATTTTCCTGATTTGAATACTTATCATGAGTTTACATATGAAGAAAATACGGATATTGTGATGATGCAGCGCAATCATGATGAATCATCAATAGCGTATGGGTATACAATTGCGAGTGTGACTGACCAAGCAAACAAACAGAAAGCTGAGTATAGTGGCATTCATGGTGTGACGTTTGAGTATGAAATTGATGAAGAGAATGATATTTATAAAACTGATTTTACTGTTGATTACTTTCAGGTAAATCTACAGGACTTAGTTGATGCAGGTTTGTTGATGCCTTTTGAAAACGCGACTCATATTTCATTGCAACAAACACTTTTGAATTATACAGATGATTGGGTTTGTGAACCCGTGGAGTAAATTATGAAAAAAATTGGATTATTATTAATACTGTTACTTGTGATAACGAGTTGTGGATCAGCAGGTACAAATAGTGAAGAGATTTGGGAGTGCATTGTGGTTGAGACTACTCCTGCTCAAGTGAATGAGAACTATTATAGATTTACAACAGATGGCAGTGATGAAATTGTGTCTGCTGATAATAGTTTTACCTACTTTTACAGTTTTCCAGTAGATGAAACCGATCTGCAAGCTTATCGAGATTCTCAGACTGAATTTTTTACAGATATTGATGGAGTTGACTATTCACAAATAGTTGAGGCATATGGGTCGCAGGAGCGAATCATAATTGATTATGAGGTTGCCAATATGCAAGCCTTGATTGATAAAGGCTTAGTTATTTTTGATGAAGGCTTACCGACTCATGTTTCATTACAGGATACAATTAGCAGCTTTGAATTAGATGGAGAGTGTGCTCAATTAGTCGATGAATCACAGTCACTTATCAATGAACTTGTCAGCACTGTTGGTATGACGAGCGGCTTTAGCCAAATGAATACAACATTATTTGATGAAGAGTCAGTGGGTGCATCACGATTAGTTTGTTATAATGATGTGGCGGATGATGTCTCTTTAAATAAGACTCATACATTTGAATTAAATCATTCTCAGGACTTAGTTTATAATCAAAAGATTGAAGAAACTTTCCCTATTTATGGTGATATAACAATTCAAGAAGTTGAGATTACAATGGCCGATCATAGCCTCTTTTATAATGGAATTAATGGGGTTGAGTTTGAGTATTCAATTGATGAAGAAAACATGACATACGTTGCTGTGATGACACTTGATTTTGAGGTTACTGATTTTGCTGAGTTGGTTAATTCTGGTATTATTGGGACAACTGCTGATGGAGAAGTTCCGACATATATCTCTTCAATTTTAACTGTTCAGGGATTTCCTGAGCCTTGGGTTTGCGAGGAAATTGGTCTATAAGTGTGATTAACCCTGGACATAAATCATGTCAAATATATGTTTAAATAGACGCACATTGTATTTCATTTATTGGGTTTTGTTTTAGTTTGTGCTAGAGTGTTCAAGTTTATTTGAGCTAACTATAAATCCAATAATACAGCGTTATTAAACGTATCAACTTTCAACCATTGGTTGCTAATCAAATATAACCATCCAATCTCGTATGATTTAGTCATATGGGTTACAAAAAATTTACTAGTTGTTGATCCGAATGAAGCAAATGAACAACTTAAAGATCACAATTATTTTATTAATGATTGGGATGCTTTCTTTCAGATACATGCAGAAAAGGTTACTTATAACTTCTTATAAAGGCTTAGTTTAAATGATGAAGAGACTGACTAATTTAATTGATTTGTTTAATCAACATGGTTATCAAGCTTATGGTGTTGGTGGCTGTGTGAGAGATTATTTAATGAATCGAACGATTCATGATTTTGATGTTGCTACAGACGCAACTCCGGACCAGATGCTGGAAATGTTTAAGGGGTACAAAACTAGATCGATTGGACATCGTTATGGAACAATTGGTGTATACTTTGAGAAAAAATGGTATGAGTGTACGACTTTTAGAAGTGAAGAGTCGACGCTTGATTTTCGACATCCAAAACATGTCAAATTTGAGGCTAGTCTAAAAACAGATGTTCTAAGGCGGGACTTTACAATGAATGCTCTAGCTTATGATAAAGGGAATATCATTGATTATGTAAATGGTCAAAAAGATATTGAATCTAAAACAATTAGAGCTGTTGGTGATCCTTCTGAACGTTTTAAGCAGGATGCTTTAAGAATATTAAGAGCTCTTAGATTTGTTTCTGAATTGGGTTTTAGCATAGAGGATAAGACTTATCAGTCGATGATTGAGGCCCAGGACTTACTCATGCATATTAGTAAAGAGCGAATCACTCAGGAGCTTGAAAGGCTAGTGATGGGTGAGTATTTGAATCATTCAATTGATAAATATGCTGACTTACTTTCGAGTATATTGGGTAGCTCAATTAACACTGTTTTTGATCAAAGAACCTTTATTGGTAGATTGATGAAAATGGCTCCTGATTTTAATTATCAAGAGTTTAAGCTTTCTAACACTCATAATTCACAAATATTACTTATCAATAAATATAAAGATAGTAATATTAATCTTTCTAAATTAGTAGATAGATATGGTTTTAAGACTGTTGAAGTGTTGGCTGATTATAAACAAGAACAATTTCAGAATATAACTATTAAGGACTTAAAGATATCTGGCTCTGATTTA
>DUUI01000017.1 GCA_012841625.1 Erysipelothrix sp.
AACTTCTCAAAACAGAACTGACTGCGTTCTTAGATTACGAGAAATACGATCCCATTGGATACAATTCTGGCAATTCTAGAAACGGATACTATCACCGTACTTTAAAAACTAAGTATGGTGAAATCGATGTCCAAATACCTCGTGATCGTAATGGTGAGTTTAATCAACAGACAGTATCACCTTATAAACGTCAAACCAACGATTTAGAAACGACTGTTCTTCAACTTTATTCAAAAGGTATCACTACCTCTGAAATCGCTGATCTCATTGAAAAGATGTACGGTCATGCTTATTCGCCTGCTACGATATCTAACATGACCAAGATTGTTGAAGAGAATGTGACTGCTTTTCATCAAAGACCCCTTAATAAGAGATATGCTGTCATCTATTGCGATGCAACGTATCTTAACGTAAGACGCGATAGTGTCTCTAAAGAGGCGCTACACATCCTTCTTGGAATTACCCCTGAAGGCTATAAGGAAATCATTTCATTCAGGCTTTACCCAACTGAATCAAGCGAAAATTATCGAGAAATGTTACAGGATATTCAGAATCGCGGTGTCCAACAAGTCCTGCTATTTGTGAGTGATGGACTAAAAGGTTTAACACAAGCTTGCCTCAATCACTTTCCCAAAGCCCACTATCAACCGTGTTGGGTTCATATTATTCGTAATATTCTCAGACACGTACGAGCAAATGAGAAATCGTCGGTTGCTTCGCACCTAAGGGAAATACATCAAGCCAGGTCACTTGAAGAAGCTCAAGTAAAACTTGAGGCGTTCAAAGAAGCTATGGCTAAGAAATACCCAAAAGTGGTCGCAATCCTTGAAAGAACAGAGTACTTATTCAACTATCTAAGCTTTCCAAAGGCAATTCAAAGATCAATCTATTCGACGAATATCGTTGAAGGATACAATAAGCAGCTTAAAAAGCAAACAAAACGCAAAGAACAGTTTCCCAATGAGTCATCACTCGAGCGATTTGTATGTGACCATATGATTCAGTACAACCATCGTTTCTCCAATCGGATTCATAAAGGTTTCAATGTAGTTCAAGCAGAACTTAATGAGATGTTTGAGCGACAGTATTCCATTTAAATGTCATCCACAACTAACATACAAAGTTGAGTTTACACAAAATTATTGACACTACCGTTAAACTGAAGGGGATATGATACACTTTATTTGTCACACAGAAAGGATACCACCTAATAATGAGAAAAACCTATGACAAAGCATTCAAAATTGAAATAGCAAGCCAAATAGTAGCCAAGAAGACAACTGTCTCAGCAGTTGCATCTGAATATAAAATTTCAAGACCCATTGTTTCCAGATGGGTATCTGAATTCAATCGTTACGGAAATCAGGCTTTCAGTGGAAAGGGTAAAAGGTTACCCGATAAAGCAAAGCAGTATGCCTTGGAGGAAGAAGTTAAACGACTCAAGGAGGAAAATGAAATCTTAAAAAAGTTCGCAGCGTTTGTGGCGCAAGAAAAGAAATAAGATTTCAGTTTATCCATAAACATAAAACACAGTACTCCATTACATTGATGGCCCGCTTACTGTCCGTCACCCGTCAAGGATATTATGAATGGATCAAACGCAAACCCAGTCAAACTAAACTAAAACATCAATTCCTAGAAGGAGAAATCAAGCGTGTTTTTCAAGAACATAAAGGACGATACGGTTCACCTAGAATTGCACTCCAACTCTATGACGAAGGAATCGAAACCAATAAAAGGGTTGTAGCGGTTCTTATGCGAAAAATGGGTCTTTGTGCCAAAGGATATCATCGAAGAACCCCATCTTATGGAAAGTCCAAACCCATTGAGACAGCTGTTAAGGAAAATCTTCTAAATAGGGAGTTTGACCAAGAAACTATTGATGCAATATGGGTCACCGATATCACATACATAACCTGTTCAGATGGACGGTTATACTTAAGTACTTATATTGATTTGACAACCCGTATTCCAAGATGTTTTGCAGTAAAAACACATATGCGAAAAGACATTGTTATCAATCCTTTGAAGTACTATAAAGGCACACTACCAAAAATGATACACTCTGATCGTGGGTCTCAATATCGGTCATATGACTATCAAGAACTGCTCGAAATCCATGGCATTACACACTCCATGAGTGAACCTGGGACACCTGTAGATAATGCGGTTATTGAGTCTTATCATCGTTCAATCAAGAGAGAACTCATTCTTCCGAATAGACACAAAACCAAAGCAGAGATGAAAGTACTGATTGAAGATTATTTGATGGATTATTACCCTAATAAACGCATTCATACCAAATTAAAAATGACACCAAAGAAGTTTGAGAGTCAACTCTTGATGTCATCTAACTTATTGTAAAGAAAAGTATTGCAGTTCCCTTCATCATTAACTTTTTTGTTAAATATTTCTTGTTGACGATTACTTCTTGTTAAGTAAGGTTCATTACTAT
>DUUI01000018.1 GCA_012841625.1 Erysipelothrix sp.
ACAGATTAGAGATATTAATATTTGGATGAATAAATATCCAAGAAAAATCTTAGGATATTACACACCACATCAACATTTTTTACAAGAGAATGAACACTTACATATGACTTAATGATTTATTTTTAAAAAGTGGACAGGTTGCTATTGCAATTTGGGGAATAATTTTCTAATTAAATTATATGAGAAATTATATTCTTGTATTTTAATGGAATATCATTGAATTACCAAGAACGTAAAAAAGTAGATAGTATGAAAAATACTAAGTTTTATTACGATAGTGTTGTTATTTGTAGTTTTTGCACAAATACCCACAGTAGCCAATTCAGATAAACTACAGAATAAGCGACTAACTGGTGAATTTCATGTGAGATATACTGATGTGTCTGGACTTACTATGTATGAAGAATTTGAATAAACTTAAGAAGGAGAAGTTTTAGCATAATAATCGGTAATTCAACACTACATTCTTGAGACCAAAGCCATCCTATTCATTCATAAATATTGTGAAGAATTGGGGGACTTTCTAAGTACAAGTTCAGGTTTAAAAATAAACTGATTATTAGAAGTCCCTAATTGTCTTATTCATTATTTTATGAAGCAGCAAGTGTTTCAATTTCAATGGTACGTTTACTAATATTAACTAGATCAGGATCATGGGTTACGACGAGTAAAGTTTTCCCTTTCTCATGAAGTTTCGTTAACAAATCAAAAATAACTTGTTTATTTTCAGCATCCAGGCTTCCGGTTGGCTCATCCGCTAAGACCAAATCACAAGGTTTTATGAGTAAGCGAGCAATGGCGATTCGTTGTTGTTCACCACCAGAACACTGATATACTTTCTTATGAGCGAATCAGTCTAATCCAACTTCTGTTAGGGCTTGTTCAATGACCTCACGCTTGTTCTTCATCTTATGAGGTTGTAGGGCTAATTCCATGTTGTAGTAAACACTTTCATTTTCAACTAAGGCAAAGTTTTGAAAGAGATAACCAATCTTATGCTTCAATAGTTTGGTTGAACGGCTACTAAAAGGCTTCACGTTTTTTTGACCAAAATGTTGGGTAAATCCTTTAGTTGGTCTATCAAGTAAACCAATAATATTTAGTAAAGTAGATTTCCCACTACCGGATTTACCGGAAATGGCAACAAACTCACCCTCCTGTACCGAGAGGTTAAAATTGTTGAGGACCAATTGTCGTCCAAATCGTTTCGAAATTTGTTGAAGTCAAATAGAGAGGTGCCATTATTCTAGTTCTCCTTTCTTGAGAATGTTTAATGAATGCTTCTTTTCAAACAGTTTAAGGGTAATTAATTGGAGGGGAAGATCGGAAATTAAACCAATTAAAACAAAGGCAATGATGATACTGGTGTCTATTCTCATGAAGCGATAGGCAACAATGATAGGCAACCCATAAACCAGTGTTTCAAACCCTATGAATCTATTATGGCGGTTAAAGAAACTAGTTCCACTGAGAATCTTATTCGCAATGATATTGGCTTGTTGGCTAAAGTAAATATACACTGACTGATATTGAGAGATAATTTTAATTAGTAAATAAACTAACATTAACATTATCACATTGATAAAACTTTCCATTCATTTGGCTAAGGCATAATCATAGACTTGAGTTGTATTGGTTAAAATAACATAGTCCGTTAGTCCTTTCTCGGCTACTAACTCATTTAAAAGCGATAAGGTTAAAGGATCATTTTCAATGATTATATCTGATGAGCCCCAACTGGTTAATCTTCCTAAAGTGTTTTTAACCACAATAATTGGGTTTTCATAGACACTATCTTCATACGGAGCGCCCGCCCAATAACCGATGAACGACCCTGGATTTCGTATTGAAAGCCGACTAATGGTTTGATCACAAGCACGGTTTAACACAAACTCTGAGAGACTCGACTCTTCTGGAATTAAACAAGTTGGCTCCTCCATCTTTGATGGATCCAATAAATTATCCTCGACGTAATACAGTTGATAATCACTCAGAAATTTATCATTTACCGTAATCACAAACATATCATCTTCAGGCATACTTCTAAAACGACTATAAATGAAGTCAATATGATTGTCTAAGATTTCAAAGATGGGATATTCATAATAACCCCATTTTTTGTCGAGTCCAACATAAAAGCCATTAATATAAATCTTATTCGTGAGTCGCTCTTTATTGACGATTAAGCTCATAGTATCCTTCATAATATATTCCCCTTGCTGACTGACAAAGACAAAAGGAATCAATAAAGCAATGAGAACAAATCCTTTAATGAATACACTACCATAAGAAAAAATCATATGAGTTTGTTGTTGTTTTAAATGTTCCGGTTTAACTGTACCAATGAGGGTGTAAAAAATAATACTCGTTACTAGCCATACAAGACTAAACAGAAAAAATGACTTAACTAAAGGGGTCAGGACCAAAAAAAAAGACCCACCAAAATTGATGGGTTTTAATTGTCAATGGCGCCTGAGCATGGACTCGAACCAAGGACCCACTGGTTAACAGCCAGTTGCTCTACCGACTGAGCTACTCAGGCATTGCTAAGATATATTAACATAAACAAAATATCTTAGCAAGCACAAAGTAACTAAAGATAGTGTAAATTATTTGAGGGTATCACAAAAAGAAATGTGCCATTATAATCCTTATGAAACAAACCACTACCGTAATAAGAACTCTCTTTAGAATAAATTTCATTAACACTTACGATACTCTAAAAACCATAATAAATACCAACACTTGATGATTGATGAATTATGACTTGGGGTTATCATTTATCTGTTTTACTAGACTACCTGCTTTTATAATCTGTAGAAACCTCATGAGTTGATCATCTATCAAAAGGTAAAACAAAAATAGGATTAAGATAAAATTAAAAGGACTCTCCTATTTAGTATTGGAAAGAGTCCTTCAAGTTTACATCACAATCTGTAATCTTTTTTACATTTTAGTTCTCTTCACATAATGAGTGTGAAGTAAATCATGAGCCTTTTCACTATAATATGGCTCACCTAAGAATTCATCATACAATTTGATAATATCTGGATTCTTATGGGATTGGCGAACAATTTTATGCTTATCAATCTCATAGATAGTATTCATTCTAGCCTGTAAGATCTTAGGATCGTTGTGATGATATGGTTGACCACCACCCGCAATACATCCACCAGGACAAGCCATAATTTCAATGGCATCATAATGTTCTTTACCATCACGAATCTGTCTCAGTAGAGTATTAGCATTTCCTAAACCAGACACAACACCAATTCTAAATGGTGCACCATTAATTTCAACAGTCGCTTCCTTAGCTCCATCCAAGCCTCTTAGAGCTGTGAAATCAAGTTTATCAAGTACATCACCAGTAAGCCATTCATAAGCTGTTCTAAGGGCTGCCTCAATGACTCCGCCACTGCTACCAAAGATTTGCCCAGCACCTGATGACTCACCAAATGGATGATCAAACTCCCCATCCTCAAGATTATCAAAATCAATTGAGATCTCATGAATCATTTGAGCCAACTCACGAGTCGTCACGACTATGTCAACATCACTGTAACCTTCCTCATGACCAAGCTCAGGTCGAGCTGATTCAT
>DUUI01000019.1 GCA_012841625.1 Erysipelothrix sp.
ATCCTTCACCTATCTGGTGGCAATAGCAAAGTGGTCACACCTGTTCCCATCTCGAACACAGTCGTTAAGCACTTTTACGGTGAAAATAGCTCGTTGAGTCAAGATAGCAAGTTGCCAGGTGATAAAAAGAGGAAGTAGTTAGAAATAATTACTTCCTTTTTTATTGAATTATTGATAAAATGCTATATATGGACAATATATGTCCATATACCATGTTATCCTTTATTTACAAGATGAAGGAGAAATACCATGTCAAAACAAATAAACTTAAACCAGCTACTAACTAATATGTCAAGAATTGATAATGTTAGATACAAAGACTTAAATGAATTAATTGAAATTCAACATGAAGTTTTTCAAAAGTTCTTCAAATCAATCGGTATTATAAATCATGAAGTTACGCTTATCTTTGAGAATAAACAAGATGCCATGACATTTAATATGGACTGTAACTACGGCAATAGACTATTAAAAAAAGTTGGTGTCTATTATCATTTAACAGATGACACGAAATTAATATTAAGACCTATATTTAATGTTATTAGCCTAATTGATTCAAAAGAACCAGGCTTATGTCAAATATCAGAAAAACTGGGACTAAACTTTAAGTTGGAGTATATACAATCATTCTCCAATACCACACTTGAACTATATATTCATGAAGGAAAAATCCTTCAACCTGAATGTGTTATTCGTATTAATGAAACAATTCCATACCTAGCTCTAGGTCAAATGATAACCTTGATACGAAATGAAGGTGATTATAGAAGATTGAATACCCAATTAATAATTACTGAAAGTGAGAAATTATATGAACCAAGTCACACTAGCCATCAACATGTTATTCATCCTAAAAACGCAAGGCATAGTTAAGAAGGAATCAATTGCGGAACAACTGGAAATATCACTTAAGATGGTCCAGCGATTAAGAGTTCAGTTAGAAACTGCAGGCTATGGAATATTAGTCATCAAAGGAAGATATGGTGGTTACAAACTCACCAACAATTCCTTTCTTCCTGTTAGTGACTTAACATCAGAAGAACTAACTGAACTTGCGATAGCATTTAACTCATTAAAAAAGTTGCAGCTACCATTCATCACTCATAAATTCAAAAATGCTTATCAAAAAGTAATAGCAAACATTCCTACCCAATTTCCATCTATTAGTTTAATCCAAACACAAGAGTTATTAATTGATCCATATGAACTAGAAGCAACCATAGCGGTGCTACAAAAAGCAATTCAAAGCCAAAGCATTGTTACGATTAGATATTCAAACAATAAAGAATATAATTATGAACCATATGAAGTTTTCCAAGTTGATTATGCTTGGTATGTTATAGGTTATCAACGGTATAAAGATGTTCGTGTATTCAGACTTGATAGAATTATAAACATAATTATAAATGACAAAACCTTTATCAAAACGAAAGATTTTAATTTAGCTCAGTATTTAAATGATACAGGATTTAAAATTGAGAAACCAATGATACTGAAGGGATATTTGAAAGACAGTACATATCTACTTGAATTCAGATTATCAGATCACCAAATTGTTGAAGGTGATTATTTCGAAATCAAATTTTATAGTATCGCCAGAGCGAAGCGATTCATTCTTGAGCAAGGAAGTAAATTAAAAATATTAGAGCCTCACAGTCTAAAAGAATTCCAAAGAAATGAGGCATTAAAGGTTCTAGAACTGTATTAATATTAATTGTATTTTTATGAATATAGATTATAATTATTTAATGAAAGAAGGTGTAATATGTTAGATTGGTTTCTTAACTTACAACCATGGCAAATGGCTTTGGTTGGTACATTATTTACATACTTCATGACAGCTTTGGGAGCAGGTTTAGTATTCTTCTTTAAAGAGATTAAAGATGAGGTTTTAAATACAATGCTGGGCTTTGCGTCAGGAGTAATGATAGCAGCCAGTTTTTGGTCCTTACTAGACCCAGCCATAAACATGGCCGCAGAACAAGCAAAAAACCCAGCACTCGTTGCATCAATCGGTTTTATCCTAGGAGGATTATTTTTATATATAGCAGACAAACTCATTCCACATGTTCACTTCGCAAAGGATGCTGAACCTGAAGGAATAGATACTCAGTTAAGAAGAAGTATTCTGCTTGTTTTATCAATAACCCTACATAACATACCAGAAGGCTTAGCAGTAGGCGTTGCCTTTGGGGCAGCCGCAACTAATCAAGATCCAGCAATTATCTTTGGAGCCATGTCTGTCGCAATCGGAATCGGTCTTCAGAATTTTCCAGAAGGAGCGGCTGTATCTATTCCACTCAGAAGAGAAGGTCTATCCCGCTGGAAATCCTTCCTATACGGACAAGCATCCGGCTTAGTGGAACCAATTTCTGGTGTATTAGGCGCAATATTAGTGACTCAAATGACTGAATTACTTCCATATGGTTTAGCATTTGCGGCCGGCGCGATGATTTATGTTGTGGTTGAGGAGCTAATACCAGAAGCACAAAGTTCAAGTGTTTCAGGAGCGCACTACGCCACACTCGGTGTTATGATAGGATTTGTAGTAATGATGATTTTAGATGTAAGTCTTGGATAGGAGAAATATGAGCAAACAAGAAGAAACACGGTTTAATCCGTTTGGGGCAAGACCTCATAAAAGTACAAAAATTAAGCATATTATTGCTGTCGCATCAGGTAAAGGCGGTGTTGGTAAATCAATGGTCACCGGACTCTTAGCCACGGCCGCAATGCAGAGTGGATTCTCAGTCGGTATTTTAGATGCTGATGTCACAGGCCCAAGTATTGGAAAAATGTTTAATATCCATGAAAAAGCAAGAGGCACTGATGAAGGGATGCTTCCTATTCAATCAAAGGAAGGAATATCCATTATTTCTGCCAATATGCTCTTAGAAACAGACGACACACCCATTGTATGGCGAGGACCAATGATTGCCAACGCTGTTAAAGAATTCTATACAAAAGTTCTTTGGCAAGAACTAGACATATTATTTTTAGATACGCCTCCAGGAACAGGCGATGTACCATTAACAGTCTTCCAATCTCTTCCAATCGACGGAATCATTGTTGTAACCACACCACAAGATTTGGTCTCAATGGTTGTCTCAAAAACAGTTAAAATGGCAGAACAGATGAATATCAAAGTTTTAGGCTTAATCGAAAATATGGCATGGATGAAATGCCCACACTGTGATGAGAAGGTTTATCCATTTGGAGAAGGACGAACAACTAGCTTGATTCAAGATTATGATATTGAATTATTAGCATCCCTAGCAATCGATCCAGAATTAACTAAAGCCAGCGATGAAGGTCAAGTTGATCAAATTGTTAATAAAGAATTACAAAAAACGATTAAAGATTTGATTTTCAAATTGGAAGATTAATATGAAGTCATACGGAGAATTACTAAGTGTCATTAACGATAAGGAGCATGCAGATATGATAGTTATCGAAGGAGTAGTAGGAGTTGGAAAGAGCTCATTAATGAGGCATATTCAAAAGCTTGGATATGAAACATTCGAAGAACCCGTTTTCGACAACCCTATTTTAGAGAAGTTTTATTATGATAGAAAAAGATATTCATTCCCATTACAGATCTTCTTTTTAAATAAGCGATTTAAACATATTAAAGAAGCATCAAAAATTGAAAAAGCAGTACTAGACCGTTCAATATACGGAGACGCAATCTTCGCCAAACTACTACACTTAAACGGTGAAATGGAAGATGAAGAGTACAGTACATACGAAGAATTATTGGAAAATATGTTGGAACATGTAGTTCCACCAAAATTAATGATTTACTTAGAAGTCAGCGTCGATGAAGCAATCCGCAGAATTCGCAAACGTGGCTTAGACTTTGAACAAATCGTTGAAAGAGAATATTGGCAAAATCTAAATGATCAGTATTCATCATTCTTCAATCAATATTCCATATCTCCAATCTTAAAAATCAATGTCGATAATTTGGATTTTGAAAAACGCCCGGAAGATTTGACCTATGTTCTAGATCTTATCAGTAAAAAGTTAGAGGAATTAGGTGTTTGAGACAGCTAAAAGGATCAAGAAAATTGATCCCGCAGCACGTTCATTATTAGAAGTCATTCTCCTATACCCTGGGTACCATGCACTAGGATTCTATCGAATAGCACACCAATTTTATAAATGGCGTTTGTTTTTCATAGCACGCCTTATTTGTCAACTAGGTCGTTTTTTCACACAAATTGAGATTCACCCTGGTGCTCAAATCGGTCGAAGATTATTTATGGACCACGGCAGTGGGATTGTAATAGGAGAAACCTCAAAAATAGGGGACGACTGCATCATATATCACGGTGTAACACTGGGAGGAACAGCATCAGAAGGAGTTCGACATCCACAATTAGGAAATAATGTTTTAGTTGGTGCCCATGCCCAATTAATTGGACCTATTTCAATAGGCGATAATGTAAAAATTGGCGCAGGAGCCGTCATAACAGCCGATGTAAAAGCCGATACAACAGCTGTAGGTTTTGTAACAAAAAGCACTCAAAGTTAATTTATATAAAAAATTGAGGACAAATGATGAAAAAGGGCTTAAGTATTAATAAGCAAATAGCACTTAGTTTCTTTCTGGCAATTTTTATAGGATCTGTCTTACTAAGTTTGCCGATGTCTCAGCTGGCAAGCTCAAAAGCTAACTATATTGACCATCTATTTATATCTGTTTCAGCGGTCTGTGTCACAGGTCTTTTTACTCAGCCAATATTCTCAACCTATACTCTATTTGGTCAAATAGTTTTATTATTCATGATTCAAATAGGTGGGCTGGGCTTAATGACTATTATTTCATCCATTATGCTACGTGCTGGATTAAAACTAAAATATTCAGACACAATGGCAGTCAGTGAAGCCCTCAATAAAGAAGGTAAAGCAGGCTTTAAAGGATTCATCTTATCAATCTTAAAATACACATTTATCTTTGAAGCCATCGGGGCACTCATCTTTATGGTGGTATTAATACCTGAATTTGGGCTAGGAAAAGGGATTTTTAATTCTATTTTTCTATCCATATCAGCATTTTGTAATGCAGGATTTGACAATTACAACGCAAGTTCGCTTCAATCCTTTGCCTTTAACCCAATTATTAACTTCACAGTAACGTCCTTAATTATATTAGGCGGCATAGGCTTTGGGGTATGGTTTGACATTAAACAAAACGCCACCTCCTTAATTAAAAAAGGATCTTACTCACTTGTAAAGCTGTTCAAAAAATTAAAAGTTCACAGCCGCTTAGTTTTAACTGTTTCATTCTTTGTTATTGTAGTTGGAACAGTATTAGGCATAATGATTGAAGGGACTAATCCAGAAACTTGGGGCTCAATGAGTTTTTGGGATAAATTCATGCATTCATACTTCCAAACCGTCACAATGAGAACCGCAGGATTTGCGACAGTCGATTATACACAATTAAAGCCTGTCTCTAATTTTATTTATATAGTAACGATGTTAATCGGGGGCTCACCAGGAGGAACCGCAGGTGGCATAAAAACAACAACAATGACTTTGGTATTCATGCTAGTTTATGTCGAATTTAGAGGTGGCCGAAATGTCAACATATTCAAACATACAGTCAGCACTGAAGCACTCAGAAAAGCAACCATTGTGTTTGTATCATTTATGGCTGCATTAGTACTAGGTGTTTTAATGTTGTTGATATTTGATCCGCATGTTCCATTATTATCAAGTTTATTTGAAGTTGTATCAGCACTCAACACAGTCGGCGTTACAATGAATTTAACCCCAACATTATCACTTGGGAGCTTAATAACACTTATGGTATTAATGTTTACAGGCCGAATCGGGCCAATGACAATGTTATTATCATTCACAAAACAGCATGAGTCACATCATACCGACAATCAGTATTCAAGCGCAAGTATACTTATAGGATAGGAGTAAACCATGAAACCAAAAGTAATAGCTGTACTAGGTCTAGGAGTCTTTGGATCAAGTATATGTAAGTCATTAAGTGAATTCGACAACGAGGTAATAGCCGTGGATATAGACATTGAAAATGTTGAACGCATTGATCAATACGTCACCTCAGCAGCTGTTGCAGATATAACAAATCTTGAAGCCCTAAGAAGCCTAGGCATCGAAAATGCTGACATTGGCATAGTAGCAACCGGTTCTAATTTAGAAGCGACACTTTTAGCGTGCTTAAACTTGAAAGCATTAGGCGTCCCAAAAGTAATCGCAAAAGCAAAGAATAAAACATATTTAACCATATTAGAAAAAATTGGTGTTGATAAAGTCGTCCGGCCTGAAAAAGAAATGGGCGAGAAAATGGCTCGTGAGTTAATGAGAAACAATATAATTGATACTATTTACTTAGACGATCATTACAGTGTTGTCGAATTTGTTACACCAAAGCGATGGGAAAATAAAACTCTCTTAGAACTTGATGTAAGAAAAAACTTTGGCATTAACATAATAGGGGTCAAAGAAAGCATCGAATCAAGCATGAGTGTTCAGCTCGATGGCTCAATAATACTTAGACAAAACAATATAATCGTTGCTATTGCTGAAAGAGAAGAGTTCGAAAACTTAGATTTCTTAAATAAGTTATAATTTACTTCCATTTTTTGATATAATAAATAAATGACAAAATGTAGGAGGAGGGACTTGAATGAATAAAAGTGACAAAATTTTTGTAGTCTTTGTATTTATCTTAAGCTTGGCGATTTATGTCTTTTCTGACCACATTTTTGAAGCAATCACATCTGATGAATTACAAGCCGTTATTTATGTCGATGACCAAGAATACGGTCGCTATTCACTTCATGAAGACAGGCATGTGACGATATCCGGAACACTGGGTGATGTCGTTATAGAAATCGCAGATGACAGAGTTCGAATATTAACTGAAACAAGTCCACTTCATATTTGTTCACTACAAGGATGGGTTGACAGAGCGTATGTTTCATTAATATGTTTACCAAATGGAGTTGTTGTTCAAATTGAAAACGCCAGAACAACAATGGAAGAACCAGATGTGGATAGTTTAACGCAATGAAACTACGATCAAAAACAAGTCAGTTAACACTATTAACAATGTTGGTTGCTATGGCAATCTTAATCCATTCCATAGAACCGGCAGTACCAATCGGTATTCCCGGAGTAAAATTTGGTTTAGCTAACGCGATTGCGCTCATCGCATATTATATATTTGACACTAAAAAAATGTTACAGCTAAATCTATTGAGGGTTTTAATTTCCTCATTGGTTCGCGGGATATTCCCAGGAATTGGTTTTTGGTTATCATTTAGTGGTGTTATGTTATCATCCATTGCGATGATACTCTTTAGAAAAACAACCAAAATGTCTCCTGTAGGGATCAGTGTCGCAAGTGCCTTATTCCATAATGTTGGTCAAATTTTTGCCTTAATGTTTATCAACAGGACCTTAGGAATGATTTATTGGCTGCCATTTATGTTATTTACAGCAATCCCAACAGGATTAATTACAGGATATGTAAGTTTATTAGTTTTAAAAAGATTTAGAGTCAGATCATCGATTCTACATGTTGATTAGAAAGTCAGAATTGTATGAAAAAATTAAAAATACTATATAAATTAATGGGGTCTTCAAAAATCTACTTACCCATAATGTTTATTACAACAGCAATTGTTGTCTTCACAGGTTTAATCAATCCAATCATTTTAAGTTTTGTTTTAGATAATGTAGTTCAAAATGAGCCAGTCACCAATCCAATTCTTTCTTTTGTTGTTGAAAAATTCGGTGGTATTCAATCCTTTAGAAGTAATCTTTGGTTAGCTGGGGTATTAGTCCTCATCTTTGCGTCAATTGCAGCAGTTGCTCAATTTATTAGAGGCAAATCAAATGGCATCACCTCTGAAACGGTTGCTAGAAATTTACGAAATCAATTGTATGATCACCTGCAATATTTACCGTATTCGTATCATCAGAAAACCCAAACAGGGGATATGATTCAACGAGTCACATCCGATGTAGATACCATCAGACGCTTTTTAGCAAATCAAATTTCAGAATTTAGTTTTGGTATTTTAACGATAATCATCGCTGGCATTATTTTATTTTCAATTCATGTTCAACTTGCTTTATTATCATTAATATCAATCCCTTTTTTAATCTTGTATGCTTATTTCTTTTTTAAGTCAATGCAAGTAGCCTTTAAAGCAAGCGATGAATCAGAAGCTTTTTTAACGACCGTTTTACAAGAAAATGTAGACGGCACACGAGTCGTCAAAGCCTTTAATAGAGAGCGATATGAACTTGAGAAATTCACAGAAGCAAACATTGATCATCGTGACAAAACCGTCCACATGATTAAATTACTAGGTCAATATTGGGGCATAAGTGATCTTATCGTACTTGTTCAATCTATGATTACAATGTTGGCTGGTTTATATTTTGCCCATAATAATCTAATCACTGTTGGAGAATTTATTATTTTTGTCTCCTATATTTCATTTATTCTGTATCCAATCCGTCAACTCGGTCGCATTCTTTCAGACTTTGGTAAGGTTTCAGTGTCAATGGATCGACTTTTAGAAATTCTAGAGTCACCTATAGAAGACGTTGAAACGGGCTTAACTCCAGAAATTAAGGGTAATATTGTTTTTGATGAAGTAAGCTTTCACTATGAAGATGGATACAATGATGTACTCATGGATTTAACCTTTGAAATTAATCAAGGTCAAACCGTCGCTATTATGGGACCAACCGGGTCAGGTAAATCAAGCCTCGTTCATTTGATGACTAAGCTCTATGATTACAATGGACATATTTATTTAGACGGGGTTGAGTTAAAGGAAATTCAATCAAGGTATCTAAGAAAACATGTCGGCTTAGTTCTTCAGGAACCATTTTTATTCTCAAAAACAATCTATGAAAATATTCGACTCGCAAATCCAATGGCTGATATGAGTAAAGTATCATGGGCCGCCCGCATCGCAAGTGTTGATCAAGTTATTAGTGAATTTGATCAAGGATACGAAACAATGGTTGGTGAGCGCGGAGTGACTTTATCAGGAGGTCAGAAACAAAGAATTGCGATTGCTCGGGTTATTATCAATGAATGTCCTATTTTAATCTTTGATGATTCATTAAGTGCGGTTGATGCTCAAACAGATGCCAATATTCGAGCGCAACTTAATGAGATGGCACAGAAAACAACTACCATCATCATCACGCATCGGGTCAACTCTGCTATGAATGCAGACAAGATTTTGGTGCTTGATGAAGGACGAATTATTCAAGAAGGATCGCATGATGAACTAATTGATAAGCCAGGACTGTACCAAGAGATTTATAAAATTCAAGAGGGAGCAGAACAATATGTATGAAGAAGATTTTCAGATAGAGAAAGTTAATCTCTCCTTATGGAAGCGCATGTGGTCATTAATAATGGTGCACCGCAAAAAACTATATAAGTCATTTTTCGTCATGAGCATTGTTGCCTTAATTGACGTCCTTTTTCCAGTCCTCAATCGTTGGGCTATAGACACATTCATTAGAGAACAAAATTATGATACACTGGGCTATTTTATTGTTGCTAATGTTATTATGATTATTGTTCAGGCTTATACCGTTTATCTATTTATCTACAATAATGGCCAAATCGAAATGGATCTAAACACAGATTTAAGACAACGAAGCATGGTCAAGCTACAAAACCAATCATTTTCTTATTACGATACTACCAATAGCGGTTGGATTGTAACAAGAGTCACTTCAGATATCGGTCGCCTCTCAGAAGTCTTTGCGTGGTGGTTAGTCGATGTCATCTGGGGACTCACGCTTATGGTTGGAGTCATTATTGTTATGGCGAGTATCAATTTAAAAATGTTACTTTGGACAATAATCATTATTCCTTTGATTGGAATCGTTTCATGGTATTTCCAAACTAGGATTTTGAAAAATTGGCGAGAAGTAAGAAAGAAAAACTCTCAAATAACAGCAGCATTTTCAGAAGGAATCATGGGTGCTAAAACAACAAAAATAATGGGCTTAGAAATACTCCACTTTAAACAATTCGATAAGTTCACAAGCTCAATGCATCGAAAATCAATTAAAGCGAGTGTTCTATCTTCAATCTATGGCCCAATTGTCACCTTCATTACGAGTATTTCAATTGCGTTATTGTTAGCAGATGGTGGAAATCAAGTCTTAGGCGGAGTGATGAGTGCGGGGACTTTAATGTTGTTTATTTCTTACGCAAATATATTCTTTCAGCCGATTAGACAAATAGCAGCAACTTTATCTGAACTTCAAATGGCTCAAGCCAGTGCTGAGAGAGTATTGTCACTCCTAGATAAAGATATACAAGTTGTTGATACCCCAGAAGTTATTGAGAAATATGGGACTATTCTAGAGCCAAAACCCGAGAATTATGAACCATTAATTGGTAAGATTGAATTTAATAAGGTAGGTTTTTACTACAATCCAGCTGAAATTATTTTGGATGATTTTAACCTAGTTGTAGAGCCTGGTCAAACGATTGCTTTAGTTGGAGAAACAGGCAGTGGGAAGTCAACATTAACGAATCTTATTTCACGTTTTTATGAACCAACCAAAGGACAGATTTTAATTGATGATATTGATTATAAAGAGCGTAGTTTAGGTTGGCTTCATTCAAATCTGGGGGTAGTTTTACAAGCACCGCATTTATTCTCTGGAACAATTGCTGAGAATATCAGATTTGGTAAACTAGAGGCTACTGAAGATGAAATTATAAAAGTAGCTAAAATGGTCGATGCCCATGAATTCATCATGCAAATGGATAAAGGCTATGAAAGTGAAGTAGGTGAGGGTGGTTCCCGTTTATCATCAGGACAAAAACAACTTATTAGCTTTGCTAGAGCCTTAATTGCGGACCCATCAATCATTATTCTTGATGAAGCTACAGCCTCAATTGATACCCAAACAGAACATCGTATCTTAAAAGCGATCGAAGTATTATTAAAAGATCGAACTGCGATCGTGGTGGCTCATCGTTTATCAACAATTGTTAATGCTAATCGAATCTTAGTCATCGATAAAGGTCAAATTGTTGAACAAGGGACCCATCAACAATTATTAGAATTAGAAGGAACGTACTTTAATCTTTATAACAATCAATTTACTCGCCAGCAAGAAAATCAACTACTGCGGAGGCTATGATATAATACTCATATGAAAAAAGAAAAAATAGTCGGATTAATTGTAATCTTTGGTCTCGTTATAGTTGATTTATTGAGTAAATCCTGGATCGAAGCAAATATAAATTTACACCAACAAGTTGAAATAATACCAAATTTCTTTTGGCTCACGAATATTCGAAATACTGGAGCTGCCTGGTCTTTATTTGATGGCCAAGTTGGATTTTTAACACTTGTAAGCTTAGTTGCCAGTGTTGTCTTACTTTATGTGTATCTTCAAGATAAACAGTCAAAACTAGCAAACTTTGCTTTAGTCTTAATGATTGCTGGCACAATTGGAAATTTTGCGGATCGATTAATATTTAATTATGTCCGAGATTTTCTGTCGTTTAATTTATTTGGCTATATGTTTCCCGTCTTTAACATTGCTGACTCCTTACTTGTTGTTGGGGTATTCCTATTAATTGTGGAGGTGTTAATTGATGAAAAACGTAGTCATAGATGAATCCAATGCAAATCAACGTTTAGATGTTTTTTGTGTTAGTATCAGTGATCTTTCTCGATCTAAAATTGCTGCTATGATTAAAGCAGGAGATATCTTAGTGAATAACGAAAAAACAAAGCCTTCATATGTCGTTGATGAAGATGATCTTATCACCATTCATCATCTACAAGCAGAGCCTTTGGATTTAGAACCCATAAAAATGGATTTAGAGATTATTTATGAAGATTCATCGCTATTGGTTATAAATAAACCACAGGGTTTAATTGTCCATCCTAGCTCAACCAGCAAAGAACCAACACTTGTCCATGGTTTATTGGAGTATACGTCTTTATCCGAAATTGGTAATGAAGCTTATCGTCCAGGCATTGTGCATCGCTTAGATAAGGATACAAGCGGCGCATTAGTTGTCGCAAAGAATGATGAAGCATATGTCTTCTTAGCCAAACAATTGAAAGATAAAACAATGAAGCGTGTGTATTGGGTTATTGTCTCAGGTGTATTTCCACATCAAAGCGCTAAAGTTGATGCTCCTATAGGTCGCGATAAACATAACCGCCAACAAATGACTGTTACCCATATCAATGCGAAAGAAGCAGTGACTCATTTTCGTTTATTAGAGACGTTTAAGAATCATTCACTGTTAGAAGCAAAACTTGAAACAGGACGAACCCATCAAATTAGGGTTCATGCCAAGTATATGAATTATCCTGTCTTTGGCGATTATGTCTACGGACATCGTAAAGAAAGCGATGAAGCAGGCCAATATTTACATGCCAAACAATTGGAGTTCATCCATCCAAAAACTAAGAAGCTAATGACATTTGAGGCTCCTTTAAGCCAACGTTTTACTAACAAACTTGAGGAGTTGCGTAATGAATAAAACTCATCAGATTATTGCTATTAGATTAGCAGCCTTATTTAGCGAGAACTATAATTTTGATTTAGTTCAAATCGAAGCTCAGACAGGCAATATCTTATTAACCCAACCGAAACATCCACGTTATCCATTTATCAAAATTATTCTTAATTCAGTCAATGATACCCAAGATAATGCAAGTGAAATGGTGAGGTCTATAAACAATCTTAATCGAATTAAAAGGGATCTAAACTTATTAACGTTTAGTTTTGTTGATGAAACCCAAGAAAGACCTGATCATCAAATCATAAATCTAACTCAGGAGAATATATTCTCACAGGAAGTATTAAACCATTTTCCAAGCATTAAAAATCTTTCATGGTTGATTAATGATGTTCAACAAGATTTACAACAGGCTGTAAATCGTATCAATCAAGCTGCCCTAAAAAATAGAAAGACCAGACAAAGACAACGTCTGTTCACTGGTTCAAAGGGTGCCTTAATAGTAATTGCGATTAACATTCTCATGTATTTACTTGGAATGTTTATAACATCAATTGCTGAAGAACCAACGACGTATATGATTGCTTTAGGTGGAATCTATGTCCCATTTATTCAAGGTGCATATGAAATCCTGCGATTTATAATGGCTGGGTTTGTTCATGCCAGTCCGACTCATTTACTGTTTAATATGTTGTCACTTTACAATATTTCAGTTTTATTAGAGAAAGTATATGGAACGAAGCGATTCATTATGGTCCTTCTGGTTTCAGTCATTGGTGGGAATCTATTTGTCTATATTGCGGATACACAGGCTGCTTTATCAGTTGGTTTATCGACTGGAATCTATGGTTTATTAGGATTATTAATTGTCTATTTATTTGAGAGCCAATTAATTAAAGCACCGATGCTTCGAAATCAATTGATATGGATAATTGGGATTAACTTAATGATTAATTTCTTACCAAACATCTCATGGCTTGGCCATCTAGGTGGATTTGTGACAGGTGTCTTTGCGGGTATAATTATTTCAAGAAAACCGACTTGGCAAACATTTAAAAAGAATGTTATTATAGCGTCAATTATAGCGACATTATTTAGTGGATATCTAGCGATTAATAGACCAAGGCCTCAGAATTATTATGTTTTAAGTGATTTAGATGTTATTTCAGTATGGCGTAAATTAGGGGTTAATTTCTATGCCGATTACTTAGAAGAAAGATTGAGTTATTATTATTTAATTGAAGGTGAAGGAGAAATCTAATGATTATAAGTTGGGACCAATATTTTATGGGAATTGCTCATTTGTCGAGCTTTCGATCAAAAGACCCAAGCACTCAAGTAGGGGCATGCATCGTTAATCCAAATAACAGAATTGTTGGGATTGGTTATAATGGCCTGCCAAAAGGCTGTGAGGATGATGTTTTTCCATGGGAAAGAGAGGGAGAGTTTCTTGATACGAAATATCCATATGTCGTCCATGCTGAGCTCAATGCGATTTTGAATTCAACTGTTAACTTAGAGAATTGTCGAATTTATGTTTCGTTGTTTCCTTGTAATGAGTGTACAAAAGCTATTATTCAATCTGGAATAACAGAGATTGTCTTTGAAGATGATAAATATCATCACACCAAGGAAGTCATGGCTTCTCGTAAAATGCTAGAAGCAGCAGGTGTTCGAACGGTGAGACTTAATGAAAAAGTTAGAATTAATGTTGAAATACTTGAAAACAATTAAAAACCACTAAATTAAGTGGTTTTATTTTGGGTTTATACTCTCTTTAATTCGTTGTGTGTTTTTAAAGTGGACTTTAGCGACTCGATTTAATTCTTTAAGTGAATACTTGTTAACGAATCTAATGCCAAATTGATCAACTTGAGCTCCTGCTCCTTTGGGAAAATTAATTTCATAGTGCTCTGATAGTTGTGTGAGTGCTTGTAAAAAAGTATAGCGGGCAATAATGGCTGCACAGGCCACGGAAATATATTTATCTTCAGCCTTTGTTTCAAAGGTGATGTGATTAATACCATAATCATCATTAAGATATTTGTAATAATTAGAAGCTGGTGTAAACTCATCAACAATGACTAAATCAGGTAGTTTTCCACCAAGTTTTTCTCTTAAATGCTGGTATGCTTTTTGATGAAGCTGGGCTTTTATAGCGTTCATGTTTAGCTTTTTATGAACTTCATTATATTTTTCATTATCTAAAATCAATACAGAATAGGTAAGTAGTTTCATTATTTTAGGAGCAATGACTTTAATTTGAGCATCACTGATTTGTTTTGAGTCCATGATGTTTAACTCTTTTAGAGCAGCAAGTTGTTTTTCTTCAACATAGGCAGCACAAACAACAACTGGGCCAAAGTAATCACCAGTGCCAACTTCATCTGAGCCTGCTTGAGATATTTCTGCTTTTTCAAATTGTTGTGCGTACAATAAAGCATCGTCACCTGCAAAGACAACTTTACCGCTTTTATAGGCAGTTATTGTGCCATGATCGAGTTTTGCTTGAAAATGAGCATGGTCGATTTGACGCAGTGGATAGGCTTGCATCTGATGATGTAGAGTGTCTATTTGTGTTGGTGTTAATGTTAAGGTTTTTAGTTTCATGTGTAAAGTGTATCATAGATTGAAAATAAGAGTGAAAAAGGTTACAATTATACAAGGTAAAAGGAGAGACCATATGATTGCTTTACAAGAATCTTGGGCACTTTATCTCAATATATTGGTAGCCCTCATATTTATTTTTTCTTTAGTATCGGGTTACCAAAAGGGATTGATTAAAGGAATTATAAGTTTAGTTAGAATGTTAATTGCGCTTATTGCAGCGAGCCTTTTAGCTGGACCTATGTCTAATGTATTTCCATTACAAAACTACCGAAATGTTACCATTGCTCAGGTGGTGACGGATGCACTTGAATACCATGGCTCTAAATTAATATGGTTTGTTGTGATTTTTATCGTTGCTTATTTAGCGACAATGATTATTGAATGGGCGATGAGCTTTGTTGATAGTATTCCAATTATTAAATCGGTCAATCGTATTGCTGGTTTATTCTTTGGATTTATTCTTGCGTACTTCAAGCTTTATTTATTACTAATTGTTCTAGTGACTCCTATATTTAGAAATGCTCAACCATTAATTGATGCGAGTTACTTAAAATATGTTCAGAATACAAGTGGCATGATTGACAGTTTCGCAAATCATATTAATGAGAGTATAACGACTCAAAAAGCTGTTCGTAGTGAAGAGTTGGATACAAGTGAAGCACAAACTTTAGAATCTATCTTAGAGAGTTATGGATTAAGTGAAGATCAAATTACTGAGTATATTGAAGGATTAAGATGAAACCTAATGCAGTAAAATTAGAAATTGATCAAATACTGAATCAATTTCTAGCGTATAGTAAAACGTCAATGGGAAGGGATGAGCTCAATCAATTAGACCTCATTTCTTCCGTTTTAGTCTTAAGAAGACAGTTAAAAAGACAGGCTGAAGCACTTCAGGCGACAATCAAACAGTCGTCTCCTACATTTTATGGCTTAAGTGATATCACTGATGCCAGTGAGTTAGCATTAAAAGGTGGGATTCTTAGTATTGAAGAACTAGTTGCAGTGAGTCGTTTTCTTCATGGTCAAAATTCACTGGTTGAATATTATAAAAACCGTTTAGTTGAAATGGATGAAATAGCAGATTTATTTGAATCATTATTTGTTGAAAAACAACTTAACAAAGAAATAGATCGTTGTTTCTCTGTTGACTTTGAAGTATATGATGATGCAAGTCCTGAGTTAAAACGGATTAGACGTGCCTTAGCGGGCATGAATTCAAGGATTGATAAAGCAATTAATGACTTTATGAGTAAACATTCAGATGTATTGAGTGAACAGTATTCAACGATTAAAGCAGATCGTAGAGTCTTACCAATTCAAACGACCCATAAGAATAGATTTAGCGGACTGATTCATGATCAGAGCGCTAGTGGTCAGACAACATATATTGAGCCTCAATTTTTGATTGATTTAAACAATGAGAAACAAAATCTTCAGATCGAAGAGCATCAAGAGATTCATCGCATTTGTAAAGAATTGTCTCAACAAGTTGGCATCATTGGTGACCAACTCATGGCCAGTGTTCATTCTGTTGGATTACTGGATGCACTGTTTTCAATGGCTTCATGGGCTAAAGATTTAGAGGGCACAGTCGCAAGTTTAAGTGAGTCTGATTTAGTTCTGACTAAGGCTCGTCACCCATTATTAGATCAAGAAACAGTTGTTGCGAATGACTATCGTTGCGTCTCACCGCATCGAATGATATTAATTACAGGTCCTAATACAGGTGGTAAAACAGTTGGTTTAAAGACGATTGGTGTGTCTGTGTATTTAACTTTATGTGGTGCGCCGATTTTAGCTGATGAAGCAGTTGTGCCATTAATTGATAATCTATTTGTCGATATTGGAGACCAACAGAGTATTCAAATGTCTCTTTCAACGTTCTCTGGACATTTAACAAACTTAAAGAAGGTGCTTGACTTAGCAACAAAAGATTCACTAATACTGCTTGATGAATTAGGCTCAGGAACTGATCCGATTGAGGGAGAATCTTTAGCCCAAGCTATTTTAGAGTATTGTCATGAATTAGGATGTATGGGTGTTATTACAACACACTTTAATCGTTTAAAAGTATTTGCCAAGAATCATGACGAAATATTAAGTTCTTCGGTGGAGTTTGATTTGGATAATCTTCAGCCTACTTATCGATATATTGAAGGATTGGCGGGTCAGTCTTATGCATTGGACATTGCTCGTAAATTAGAAGTTAAGTCTGATGTCATTGATCGTGCTATTGATATTAAACAACAATCAGTGTCCCAGCAGGAACAGCTGATTGAAAAGCTAGAACAAGAGATTGCGCAACAACGTTTATTGACTGATGAAATTAAAGCTCAAAAAGAAGAGCTAGAGAAAAATCAAGAAACATTAAATAAGAAATTAGAACGTTTAGATAAAGACAAGGAGTCGATTCTAAAGACGTTTGAGAATAAACAAGAACAACAATTGAGAAAGAGTATTGCGCAGGCGAAACAAATCCTTTCTCATATGAGAGACAATCCAGTTATCCATGAGAATATTGATGCTTTAGCTCAAATCCAAGACTTAAGCATAAAACCGATTGAAAAAGAAGAGTTTATTGATCGTGAGCTTAAAGAGGGGGATATGGTTCGTATTCTTTCGTCTCAACAAATTGGTCGTATTACGAAGATTGAAAAAAAAGAAGCCTTTGTTGATGTGAATGGATTAGCGATGAGAGCTAAATTAAATCAACTTAGATATCATGAGGCTGTTAAAACAAAGAAACCAAAAAGAAAGCCTAAGGCTTCTGTGTCAGTAACATCGACGACTCCTTTTAAGGTTGAGTGTAATTTAATTGGCATGCGGGTTGATGAAGCTTTGATTGAATTGAGTAGTTATATTGATTCGAGTGTCTTAAATAATGTACCATTTGGCCGTGTTATTCATGGTCATGGGACAGGTGCTTTAAGACAGGCTGTGCATGAGGCTTTAAAACAACACAAACAAGTTAAGTCCTATCGTTTAGGTGGTGAAAAAGAGGGAGGTCATGGAGCCACTGTCATAGAATTTCGATGAATAGAGAAAAAATAAATCAAAAATTAAGTACACTTCCGCTTCAACCAGGTTGTTATTTGATGAAGAATAAAGCGGGTAAAATTATATATATTGGTAAGGCTAATAAATTAAAGAATCGAGTGAGTTCATATTTTACAGGGGCACATGATACAAAAACCTCTAAAATGGTGAGCTTGGTTGATGATTTTGATATTATCATAACCTCAACAGAGCGTGAAGCACTAATACTAGAAATAAATTTAATTAAAAAACATAAACCTCGTTATAATATTTTGTTTATGGATGATAAATCGTATCCATACATTAAATTAAATAAAACCTCATTACCATTTTTACGAGTTGTTCGCGAGAAGAAACATAGCAAAGACTCCTATTACTATGGGCCTTATCCTGATGCTACAGCTGCCCATCAGGCGGTAAAGATTTTAAATGAGATTTTTCCGACCCGTAAATGTTTCCCTTTAAAGAAGGAAAAATGCTTGTATTTTCATCTGGGACAATGTTTAGCTCCGTGTGAAGAAGAGATGGATGAGGAAGTTGTGACAAAGATGAGAAACAATATTCGTGATATTTTATCTGGGAATATTGGTGAAGTGACATCGATGTTGACTGAACAAATGCATCAACAAGCGAATAATTTAGAGTTTGAGAAGGCTCAAACAACAAAGACACAAATCGAAGCACTGAAATATATAACATCTAAACAGAGTGTTCAAACATCGGATAAATCAGACTTCGATGTCTTTAACTATGTTGTTGATAAAGGTTATCTATGTGGTGTTGGGTTGTTCTTTCGAAAAGGTCAAATGCTTCAGAAGAATATGATTCTTCAACCTATTATGGTGGATGAGCATGAGGCCATGACGAGTTTTATTGTTGAGTATTATCAAAATAATCCAGTTCCTGGTTTAGTTGTTATTCCTAAGGATATGGATGCTGATTTGTTGTCAGAAACACTAGATACAACTGCTCGAACTTTTGTTAGAGGACAAAAGCGAAAACTATTAGAGATGGCAAAGAAAAATGCGTCTCAACAAATACATGCGCGTTTTGAGAAACTGAAAGCTCAGGATGATATTAAGACGATTTCGACCAAAACTCTGTCGGAAATGTTAGATACTGATATACAGCGAATTGAGGTTATTGATGTTTCGCATACTTCAGGGTCTGATAGCGTTGGAGCTTGTGTTGTTTTTGAGCATGGTGTGCCTGATAAGAAAAGTTATCGTAAATATAAACTCCATCAAAATAATAATGATGTTGCGTCATTACAAGAGATGGTTTATCGTCGTTATTTAAGAATTTTAAAACAGGAAGAAAAAGCGTCTGATGTGTTGATTGTTGATGGTGGAAAAAACCAAGTACATGGTGTTAAACAAACACTTGAGTCACTAGATTTTGAGATACCAGTTATCGGTTTAGTGAAGGATGAACATCATAATACGAGTGGTATCTACTTACTTAATGGTCAAACAATTGAGTTGGATAAGCGGAGTGAGCTGTATTTAATGTTGGCATTTATGCAGGATGAGGTGCATCGATTTGCGATTAGCTATCATCGCCAGCGCCGTTTAAAGTCAATGACTAGGTCAATTTTAGATGATATTAAGGGTGTGGGTCCTAAGCGAAAACAACAATTGATGAAACATTTTGGATCTCTTAAGAAAATTAAAGAAGCTAGTTTGGATGAATTAATATTAGTTCTTGGAGAAAAAACCGGTGAACTAGTTTATAATCAATTACATGGAGGGCAGACTGATGAAGACTAAATCAATTGGAATAATCGATTCTGGTTTAGGTGGTTACAGTTTTTATCATACATTAACTAGAGAATTTCCTGAGGTGAGCTTTGTTTTAATTGCTGATCAGGCGAATGCTCCTTTTGGTGACAAGTCTAAAGAGGAGTTATCTGAAATAGCTAATAAATTGATTGATCGGTTTCATAAGATGGGAATTTCATTAATCTTAATTGCTTGTAATACATTAAGTGCGAGTATCCTAAAAGAAATGAGAGATGAATTTCCTGAGGTAGAACTGATTAGTATTATTGATTTAACGATTAGTCAGATTAAAGATTCTGCTAAGCGGATTTTAGTGATTGCGACAACCGCAACGATTAATCAGAAAGCTTATTCTAAAGCATTGAGTAAATCACATAAAAATGCATGGATCAATGAAGTTGCGACTCCTAAGTTAGTTGATTTAATTGAAGGGTTGGCTAATGATAGTGATATTGATGAGGTTCTTGAAGAGTATTTATCGGATAAGAGCAAGGTTGATACGATTGTTTTAGGCTGTACCCATTATCCTTTAATTAAGAAAAATATTGAAAAAATAACAAATGCTAATCAAGTCGATGCACTTGAGGGCAGTATTGAGTACTTTAATAAGATTAGTGAATTACCATTAGGAACTTCTAAGGTGTTTACGACTTTAGATGCAAAACGCTTTGCTCACCAGATTAAAACATTGTTTAATGATGATGTCGCAGTAGAGGAGATTGTTCTATGAAGTTTGTTGTGACGAGTGACAATCATGGATTAAAGGATAAACTGGAAATGGTTCGAAAAATGCATCGTGATTACGATGCTTATATCCACTGTGGAGATTCTGAAATGACGTTAAGAGAACTTTCAGGGTGGGCTAGTGTGGCTGGTAATAATGATTATTATGCGGATTTACCAAACTCTCGGATTATCAATCTAAATGGATTTAAGATTTATGTGACCCATTCTCATTTAGTTTCATATTTCAAAAGAACTGAACGATTAATTGAAGCTGCTAAAGCAAATGGATGTCAGATGGTTTGTTTTGGTCATACTCATATTTATACTCATGAAATTATTGATGGAATTCATTTGCTAAATCCAGGTTCATTACGGTATAATCGGGATGCTTCTCAACCTTGTTATGCGGTGGTTGAGGTTGATGATAATGACTACTCTAAAGTAAGAGTGCGAAGAATAGATTATTAGCTTGTCATTTCGAGTTTTGTTTGATACAATAATCAAGCAATTGTCCCCTTAGCTCAGCTGGATAGAGCATGAGCCTTCTAAGCCCAGGGTCGGGAGTTCGAATCTCTCAGGGGACGCCATTGTTTAATTAAAGAACGCTACAGTTCTGTAATATTATAAGGATGTATGTCCTTAATCCACAAAAGTGGGTATTCAATTGAGTACCCACTTTTATATTTATCTTGGAGGAGCTGGAACTTTTGATTTTAAGACAAGCAGTTCGCGTTATCCTATATCTTAATGAATATGAGATTAGTATTTTTCTCCCCTCATTTGTTTAGAATCATTTACGGTTTTTATTGGACACTTATATTGAAATTATCATAACAGAAAGTCTCTGTTTTAGTAACTTTTTTTTGCATAAATATTATAGCTACTCCCTTTGTTAATAAATAATAAAAATCAGTAAGGTTTAGATCTATCAGTTAATTGTTTGTTTTGCGTTCTTCAAATAACAGGTTCTAATCTTTCTTTATTTTTAAAGTGACTATTCACTTTCGGTTCAGGATTTATCGTTTAATTCATTTTATATGATATTTAAGTATCGTACATCCCTTTATTGTATTAAGATCTTCATTGAAAAGAGTAGGATTACTACGATAGCAGCATTAGCAAGAGTCTCAACCAGAGAACACTTAAACTGACTCAAAATTGAATCACAGGTAACAAAACTTAAAGAATATTTTAGAATCCAAGAGATTGATTTGTCGTCAGTCTCTTATTTTTGTGATAAAGACTAACTATTTTCATACATTCGCACAATCAAAATGTGGTTTATTTAGAAACTCTTACGACGAATTTCAATTGAAAAACGGTCCATATGTTTTTTTGTTCTCCGAAGAATTCATGATGATATCGGAAGTAATGGAGAGTTCATGATAGTGTTAAGCCCAACAGATATGAAATAAGAATAGTGTAATTTAACTCTGAAAAGGGTTGGTAGAAAGTTGACACCATTTACTAACCTGTCTTAAGTCGAATACTCGTCATTAGACTTTCACACAAGCGTATCACATTACATGGGATGAGAGGTTTCATTTGAAAGTTTCTTAAGTAATGTCTTGTTCTATCTTATTCGTAGACAATAGCTTTAATTGACATTAAAGCTAGTTGTTTTATAATTTAAGTGTAGTAAACCCACATGATTTGTGGGTTTTTAGATAGATGAGGGAAGCATGAGATTTCTAAAGAAGAATACTGTGATATTGTTTATATTATTAGCAGCGATACAATCCGTTTTTAATAATATGGTCCATCCAGTGACACCCGCCTTTATTCATCACCTTGAACTAAACGATTATATGTTTGGGGTTGCTTATGCGTCAATGAACTTAATGATGTTTATCTCTTCGTTTTATTGGGGCGATGCCAGCAATAAGATGAAAATGAGCCACATTCTTCTTATCTCACTCGTTGGTTATGCGCTAGCTCAAATAGTTTTTATGATGGCTACAACTCAGTGGCAAATTATTTTAGGTCGTCTTTTAGCAGGAGCATTTTCAGGAGGTTTTTTGGTAGGTCAGATGAATTTTATTGTTAACCAAAGCACTCTAGAAACTCGGGGTAAAAATTTGGCCAATTACTCCATCTCCATGATTGTTGCTTCAACAGGAGGGTATCTAATAGGTGGATTAATTGGAGATATCAATTTGTATTATCCATTTATTCTTCAAATCATTTCTTTAATTATCTTAGGAGTGGTTAATTATGTGTTTCTTAGTATTACTCAAAATGAAATCATCTCTAACGGTGTAAAAAGGATAAACCCATTTAAGTCAATGAAGTATTCGATTAATCATTTAGACTCTCTAGGAAAACTTGTTTTTGTCAGTATTTTCTTTGCGTGGATGGCCAATATTGTTTTTGATAATAGTTTTAATTACTACATTCGAGACATGCTGAATTATCCCCCAAGTGCTAATGGTATTTTGAAGGCCATCATCGGAGTCTTTACACTCATTAGTAACTTAACGCTAACTTATTATTTACTCAATAAGACTAAAATAACAAAATCAATGATGTCGATAACGCTCTTTGCTAGTATGGTTATTATGGTGATAATCTTTAATTCGCATGAGTTCGTATTCTTAGGTCTATCACTCCTTGTTTTAGGAGCATTCTCGATTATTCAACCCCTACAACAAACCTCAGTCTCACTACTTTCTGAGGACGCTGCCGCAGTCAACCACTTAATGGGTTTCTATAACGCGATTAAATCACTCGCAGCCATTATTGGATCACTCTTAGCTGGATTTATTTATGGTGTATACCCAAGTGGACCATTTGTCTTAGCCCTAGTCCTAATAATTGTTGCTTTTATCAGCCTAGTTAGCTATGAAAGGAATTCAGTATGAATTATTATCAAGAAATAGAACAAAAAATCAAAGAGAATATGGACTCACAAAACTATCAAGATGCACTAGAACTCATCGAAAGCGAACTATCAATGCCGTATATTCCACAAGATTTACAAGAAAAACTAGAAGAATGGCATAAAGAATGTTTAACACAACTCGATCAAAATCCAGCATATGCTTTAAGTTTTGAAGTAATTAGTCAATGGCTCTTTGACATTGACCCAATAAAAGTTGAGTCAGCTTTGTTAGGACTCAAAGACATTAATTTAAGGAATTATATCGATGATATTCAAAAACTGTTAGAACATCATCCAGACCGTTTGGTTCAATCATTTATTTTACTAGAATGTATAAATCAAGAAATCGACACAACCTTCAAGTTTAATAAGTTTGGGCTAGACTATGAAGTCAACCCTATCTACATTGAACATCCAATAGAAACAGATGGCTATCAAATAGCTAGTCAAAAGCTATCTGAGATTACATTCAAAGAGCCAAGTCTTAATGAATTAGTCCAACAATTACTGATTGGTGAAGTTATTGAAGCGTTACCAAATTCTTATGACGAATTAGAGGGTGAAATGTTGGCTTATAGCATCTTTAAAGAAGGCTTGAGACTATTAAATCGCGACTCAGAATGGTATAATTTTACAGTTGAACAAAATATAAAAGAAGAACGCTGTCCGACCTTGTTTAGCACTCTTTAATTGACAGTGCTAACAGATATGGTATAATGAGGCAGACTTAGGAGGAAAATCATGAAATCAACATGGCAAAAGGAAGAAAAAACACTAACCGTAACAATTGATGGAGAGGCTTGGCAAGAAGCTCAAGAAAAAGCATTTAAAAAACTTGCAAAGGATGAAACTGTCCCAGGATTCAGAAAAGGGAAAGCTCCAGAAGCAATGTTACGCAAACAAATATCACAACAAGCAATTATGATGGACGCAGTCAATGAAGCCATTCAAGATATGTATACCTATGGATTAGACACTGAACAAGTAGTCTCAGTGGCTCAACCAGAAGTAGACGTCAAATCACTCACAAATGATGAAATGACGATTGAATTTGTTTTAGAACCATATCCAGAAGTGACACTAGACGCTCAATATAAAGACCTTAAAGTCGAAATTGAAGAAGTCGAAGTCACAGACGATGAAGTAGATCATCAAATTGAACATCTTCAAGAAGATATGGCACAATGGGTTCTAAAAGAAGAAGGTGTAATAGAAGAAGGTAATAAAGTGGTTCTTGATTACACTGGATTTAAAGGTGAAGAACAATTTGAAGGTGGGTCAGCAGAAAATGCTGAGCTTGAAATTGGTTCAAACTCATTTATCCCAGGTTTTGAAGAACAATTAATCGGAGTTGCTTCAGGAGAGTCAAAAGATTTAAATCTTACATTCCCAGAAGATTATCCGGCTGAAGATTTAAAAGGGCAAGAAGTTGTATTTAAGACAACTGTTCATGAGATTCGTGAAAAAGTCCTACCAGAACTTAACGATGAATTCGCAAAAGAAGTAGACGAAGAAGAAGTCGAAACATTAGAACAATTAAAAGAAAGTGTCAAAGAAAAACTTTTAGTTGAAAAACAAAATGCTGCTAAAGAAGCTGGTGAAAATAAATTAATAGAAAAAGTAATCGAATTTGCTGAAGTCGATATTCCACAAGTCATGATTGATAATGAATCTCAAGTCTTATTGTCAGAATTCCAACAACAACTTTCTCAACAAGGTTTAAACTTTGATTTATACAAACAAATCTTAGGCCAAACTGATGAAGATGTGATGGCACAAATTACACCAGACGCTCAAAAGCGTGTCCTATATCGTCTTGTCATGGAAGAGGTTGCTAAGCAAGAAGGCTTAGAAGCAACTGATGAAGATGTCGAAAACGAATATAAGAATATCAGTGAAACATATCAAATTGAACTTGAACAAGTTAAAGCAATGGCAGCTAAAGAAGACATTGCCCATGATGTAAAACTTAAGAAAGCAGTCGATTTGTTGTTATCTCGATAGTATAGTACTCTAACGAAAGGAGCCACTATGAGTAAAAAAATAGAAATAAATGTACCTGTAATCGCAACTCGAGGGGTCATTGTTTTCCCTAAACAAGACATTATGATCGAAGTCGGTCGTCCTAAGAGCATGAATGCGATAGAAGAAGCCCAGTCATTTTACAATGGGCATGTTTGGCTCGTCTCTCAAAGGGATATAATGATAGATGATCCAACAGAATCGGATTTATATACAGTAGGAACACTTGCTCAAGTAAAGCGTGTCCGCAAAAAAGATGGCTTTATGCGCGTCACATTCTCTGGTCTTGAGCGTGCTCAATTAATGGAACTAACTGAAGATTCACGAATGATGTACGCAAAGGTTCTACCACTCATTGACCGCCAAGGCAATGAAATGGAAGAAATGGCCTTAGTTCGCAGAATTACTCGTGAACTTGAAAATATAGCCGCTCATAATGCTAACTTCCCATCTGAAGTCATTACACAAATGGCTAAGGGTGTTCAAGCACCACAGCTGGCTGACCAATTTGCTCAATTTTTTCCACTACCATTCCATAAGAAACAAGCACTTTTAGAGCAGCTTGATGTGAATGAAAGAATGCTCATGATTATTGCTGACTTAAACACAGAAAAACAACTGTCAAACATTGAAAATGAAATCAATGAAAAAGTCAGAGAACGTGTTGAAGAAAGTCAACGTGAGTATTACTTAAGAGAGAAAATGCGTGCTATTAAAGAGGAACTAGGTGATGTTGCATCAACCGGCGACGATGTTGAAGATCTTCGCGAAATGATTGAAAACAATCCTTATCCTGAAAATATTAAAGAAAAAGCACTTGATGAACTTCATCGTTATGAAATGTTGCCACAAGCAGCAGGAGAATCAGGAGTTATTCGTAACTATTTAGATTGGTTACTAAAAACACCATGGTATCAAGAATCTCAAGACAATGAAGATCTAACAGCAGTCCGTAAAGTCTTAGACGAAGACCACTTCGGATTAGACAAGGTAAAAGACCGTATTATGGAATACCTCGCGGTCAAACAACAGACTAAATCACTTAAAGCACCAATCCTATGTTTAGTAGGTCCTCCAGGAGTTGGTAAGACGTCACTCGCTAAATCAATCGCAAGAGCATTAGACCGTAGATTTGTTAAAGCAAGTTTAGGTGGGGTGCGCGATGAAGCAGAGATAAGAGGACATAGACGTACTTATTTAGGTGCATTACCAGGACGTTTTATTCAAGGAATGAAGAAAGCTGGCGTAATTAACCCAGTCTTCTTAATTGATGAATTAGATAAAATGGCAAGTGACTTTAGAGGTGACCCAGCTTCAGCAATGCTTGAAGTTTTAGATCCTGAACAAAACTATATGTTCTCAGATCACTATTTAGAAGAACCTTATGATTTAAGTAAAGTTATGTTTATTGCGACAGCAAACTATCTTGAAGATATTCCTGAAGCTTTACGTGACCGACTAGAAATCATTGAACTGTCTTCATATACTGAACAAGAAAAAGTTGAAATTGCTAAGCGTCATTTAGTCTCGAAACAATTAGGCCAAAATGGATTAAAAGCATCGCAATTCAGAATTAAAGATGATATTATCCTTTATATTATTAGACATTACACTCGTGAAGCAGGGGTTCGTCAATTAGAAAGAATGATTGCCTCATTAGCTCGTAAAGCAGTCCTTGAACTTCTAACATCCGATAAGAAATCTACGACTATTAGTAAAAAGCGTGTCCTTGACATGTTAGGTCGTGAGAAATTTGAATATGGTAAGAAGGAAAAAGAAAACCAGGTCGGTTTAGTTACCGGATTAGCTTATACTCAATTTGGTGGCGATGTATTGCCAATTGAAGTCACTACTTTTGAAGGTAAAGGACGCTTAATTCTTACTGGACGCTTAGGTGATGTGATGAAAGAATCAGCTGAAATTGCTTTAGGATATGTAAAGAGCCATGCCCTAGACTTCAAGATTGATCCTAAATTCATGGAAACTCATGATATGCACATCCACGTGCCTGAAGGCGCAATTCCTAAGGATGGACCAAGTGCTGGTGTAACTTTAACAACCGCAATTGTTTCAGCATTAACTGATAAAAAAGTTGAAAGCAACTTAGCGATGACAGGTGAAGTGACACTTCGTGGAAATGTTCTACCAATTGGGGGTCTGAAAGAGAAATCTTTAGCAGCCCATAGAGTAGGTATTGAAACTGTGATCATTCCAAAACAAAACGAGAAAGATTTAGAAGATGTCCCAGCAAGTGTGAAAGAGAAGATTAACTTCATTACAGTTGAGCGCATTGACCAAGTCTTAAAGGCAGCACTAGAACAGTAATGGCACACTTAGTTATTTCAGCGGCAAGTCCTAGTCAATTTCCAGAGACAGACCATCAAGAAGTAGTCTTTGTGGGTAAGTCGAATGTTGGTAAATCGACCTTAATTAATGGACTCAACAATCGAAAGAATCTAGCATATGTTGGGAAAACACCAGGGAAAACACGATTAGTTAACTTTTATGAAATCAATGATCAGTTAATGATGGTGGATGTTCCAGGCTATGGTTACGCAAAACGTTCAACCAAAGAACAAACTATGTATGCAACTTTGATGGAACACTATTTTTCAAAACGTGACAACCTAAAAGGAATGATTCTAATCATGGACAGCCGTCGTGAGATAAGTGATGATGATTGGATGATGTTAGAGCTCGCCAAAGAGAAGAAACTAGCCACAGCGATTGCCTTAAGCAAAAGCAAAAAGCTTAGTTATTCTCAATTGAAACAAGCTCAAATGAACGTTCAAAATAAGGCCAAAGTTCCTGTCTATACCTTTGATTCAGATAGTTTTGAGTCATTTGAAGAAATCCAAAAACAAATACAATTATGGATTAACCCAGCTGAATAAGCTGGGTTTTTTAATATAAAAACTTCTTTGATTTTAGGCTTGTCTTTTTTCTCGAAACTTACTACACTATTAGTAGGAGAAATTGATAATGAAGAAACAACGAATGGTATTACTAAACCCAGGTCCAGTCAATATGACTGAAACTATTCGTCAAGCTCAAATTGGCGAAGACATGTGCGCAAAAGAACAGGAATTTATTGATGTCCTAACTGAATTTAGACAAAAGTCATTAGAAGTATGTAAAGTGGATTTCAGCACTCATGATTCTGTGTTGTTTTCAGGGTCTGGAACTCTTTGCCAAGAGATTGCGGTGGTGTCGCTTTTACCAGAAAATAAGAAAGTATTAATGATTGAAAACGGGACATATTCTGCTAAAACAACGAAGATTCTAGAGGTGTTTAAATTACCTTTTATTCTATATAAAGTAGACCCAACTCAAAACCCTGATTTAGAAGTTATTGAGCAATATTTAAAAGAAAATGATGATATAGGAGTTGTCTATTTAACACACCAAGAAACAGGGACAGGCTTACTAAATCCAATAGAAAAAGTCGGTGAAATTGCCCATAAATATGGAGCCATTGTGATTGCTGATTGCATTTCTAGTTATGGACTAATCCCAATTGATTTAAGCACAGGACATGTAGATGTTATCTTCTCAGGAACTCAAAAAGGCCTTTATGCACCAAGTGGTCTGTCATTTGTGATTGCACCAAAAGATTTAATTGAAGAAAGTGCGAATTATCCGGTACGGAATTATTATTCTAATTTATATGGACAATACGAAGGCTTTAAACGTCGTGGAGAAATGAGATTTACAGCACCAGTTCAAACTGTCTATGCCTCGCTACAAGGATTAAATGAATTGCTTGAAGAGGGGATAGAGAATCGATACGAAAGAACCTCTAGTTTGTATCGATATATTCAGAGAAAACTTAAACCATATGATTTTAAAGAAGTTATTGATGATGATAAACAAGGACATGTTGTTGTCTCAATTCATTATCCTGATTGGTTTGATTTTGACTTCATGAAATTACATGATTATTGTTATGAGCGAGGTTTTACACTCTTCCCAGCCGCAACAGGAATTCCTAAAACATTTAGGATTTCAGCGATTGGCGCAATTGATGAAAGTGACATTGATGATTTCTTTGAAATTTTTGAAGAATTCTGGACTCAAGAAGGTTATCCGAAAGGATAATCTTCTTTTATGAAATTTCCACTTGCTTTATGCTATAATAATGTCAAGTCAAAATGAATAAGGAGTAAACAAGCATTAGCTTTCAGAGACATAGTGGGTGGTGAAAACTATGAGTAAACTTGTTGAAAGTCGTATTCTAGGATATTAGTCTGAAATGTTTCAGTAGGATTAATCGTTGGTGGCGTTAACACAATGAGTAACAACTAAGGTGGTACCACGTTAATGACGTCCTTATGGAGGTCTTTTTTTATTCTCAAGGAGGAGATTTGATGGAACTAAAAACAAAATATAACCCACAAGAAGTCGAAGCAGGGCTCTATGAAAAGTGGATCGAAGCAGGCTACTTTACAGCCGGAGACATCAGTAAAGAACCCTACAGCATTGTTATCCCTCCACCAAATGTCACAGGTCACTTACATCTAGGACATGCATGGGATAATACCATACAAGATATTTTAGCTAGATATGCTCGTTTACAAAATAAAGATGTCCTATATTTACCAGGAATGGACCATGCTGGAATCGCAACCCAAGCTAAAGTCGTCGAACGCCTAAAAGAAATGGGAATCGATGCCCGTTCCATAGGCCGTGATGCTTTCTTAGAACATGCATGGGATTGGAAAGAAGAATACTCCAAAACAATTCGCAGCCAATGGGCAAAATTTGGTCTATCTTTAGATTATACTCGAGAACGTTTTACTTTGGATGAAGGGCTCAATAATGCTGTCAACAAAGTATTTGTTAAGCTCTTTGAAGAAGGTTTAATCTTTAGAGGTAAACGAATAATTAACTGGGATCCACAAGCTCAAACAGCATTAAGTAATATTGAAGTTATCCATAAAGAAATTCAAGGTAAGTTCTATACCTTCAAATATCCAATCGAAAAAACAGATGAATCATTAGAAGTTGCCACAACACGACCAGAAACAATGTTTGGTGATGTTTGTGTTGTCGTCCACCCTGAAGATAAACGCTATACTCACTTAATTGGTAAAAGAGCACTAAACCCAGCCAATCATGAATATATACCAATCATTGCTGATGAGTATGTTGAACTAGGCTTTGGGACAGGTGCCATGAAATGTACACCAGCCCATGATCCAAATGACTTTGAATTGGGACAAAAACATAATCTCGACATGCCAATCTGTATGAACCTAGATGGCACTATGAATGAATTAGCTGGTGAATATGATGGAATGGACCGCTTTGACTGTCGAAAAGCATTAGTTAAACGAATTGAAACAGAAGGCCATTTAGTTGAAATTAAGGAGCATGTCCATGAAGTTGGACACTCTGAAAGAACCGATGTTATTGTTGAACCAACATTATCAGAACAATGGTTTGTCAAAATGGAGCCATTAGCACATGCTGTTTTAGAGCAACAAAATAGTAATGATAAGATTAATTTCTATCCAAACCGCTTTGAGAGAGTCTTTACACAATGGTTAGAAAATATAGAAGACTGGACTATTTCTCGTCAATTATGGTGGGGTCACCGTATTCCAGCCTATACCCATAATGAAACAGGTGAATTAGTTGTTAGTGAAGAACCACCAGTCGATCTTGAAAACTACACACAAGACCCAGATGTTTTGGACACATGGTTTAGCAGTGCTTTATGGCCATTTTCAACCCTAGGTTGGCCAGAAGAAACACTAGACTTAGACCGCTATTACCCAAATAGTGTCCAAGCAACAGGGTATGATATCATTTTATTTTGGGTTGTTAGGATGGCATTTCAGGGATTGCATTTCTTAGATGAAAAACCATTTAATGATGTAATCATTCACGGTTTAATTCGTGATGAACTCGGACGCAAAATCTCAAAATCATTAGGCAATGGACGTGATCCAATTGAGTTGATTGAAGAATATGGAGCAGATGCTCTGCGATATTTCTTAGTCACAAACTCATCACCTGGTCAAGATTTGAGATATTCCGATGAGAAATTAGGAGCCGCGTGGAATTTTATTAATAAGATTTATAATTCAACTCGATATGTTCAAATGACATTAGGAGCAGACTTTGGATTAGAAGATGTAGACCTAAGTGATTTAACACTCATAGATGAATGGATTCTAGCGAAGTTTAATACGATGAATAAGTATTATCAAGAACATATGGAGATCTACGACTTTTTATCAATTGGTGATAAACTCTATAAATTCATTTGGGATGATTTTTGTTCTTGGTATTTAGAATTTACAAAAACTCAAACAGGAACTTCAACCAAATCAACTTTATTTATTGTGTTACAAGGAATCATCAAGATGATATCACCATTTATGCCATTTGTTTCTGAACATTTATATTTAACTCTTCCACACGAAAAAGAATCGATCAATTTAGAGTTGTGGCCAGAGCTGATTGATAATGTGGAAGAAAAAGATGAAGTCGATGAAGTAATTGAAATTATTGAAGCCATTAGAACAACTCGTGTTGATTTTAATATTAAGCATAAAGTTGAATTAATTGGCCATTTGAATCATCCTATTGATGAAAGCTTTAAAGATATGATATTGAAGATGGCCAAAACAAGAATGGTCGATGACTTAGAAGCAGACAGTGTTGTGATTCCACTTAAGAATTCAATCTTTAAGATTGATAAGGAAAATCTAATCGACATTGAAGCTGAAATTGAAAAACTTAAGAATCAAGTTAAATTCTTTAATGCAGAGGTTAAACGAGCCAAAGGGATGCTTTCCAATAAAAACTTTATCGAAAAGGCTCCAAAAGAAAAAGTGGATGCAGAGAAAAAGAAATTAGCAGAATATCAACAACAATTAGAGGTCTGTCTATCTCAATTAGAAGATATGACTACCAATCAGGCCTGAAATTGTGTAGAATATAGTGGACAATGTCAACAGGAGGAAACATGAATAAGAAATATGTCTATTTGTTCTCAGAAGCCGATGGATCTTACAAGGAGCTTCTGGGGGGGAAGGGCGCTAACTTAGCAGAAATGACTAAGATTGGTCTACCTGTCCCACAAGGTTTTACTGTCTCAACTGAAGCATGTAATTTATACTACGAAAATAAAGAGCAGCTCAGTGATGCAGTCGCTGACCAAGTACGCGAAAATATCGTAAAACTTGAAGAAATTACAGGGAAGAAATTTGGGGATTTAGAAAACCCGCTACTTGTTTCTGTACGCTCAGGAGCCCGTGCTTCTATGCCAGGAATGATGGATACCGTATTAAACTTAGGTTTAAATGATGAAGTCGTTGTGGCTTTAGCAAAGAAAACTAATAATGAGCGCTTCGCTTATGATTCATACCGTCGTTTCATTCAAATGTTTGCGGATGTTGTAATGGAAATTCCTAAACAACAATTTGAAGTCATTATTGATGAAATGAAAGAAGAAAGAAACATTTCTGATGATGCTGAGTTTACAGCAGAAGACTATAAAGAAATGGTTCAACGTTTTAAAGATTACTATTTAAAACATCACCATGAAACATTCCCAAGTGACCCATTTGAGCAATTAATTGCGTCAGTTACATCTGTCTTTAGATCATGGAACAATGATCGTGCTGTTTACTATCGTCGTATAAACGATATTCCTGCAGCATGGGGAACAGCTGTAAATGTTCAAGAAATGGTCTTTGGTAATATGGGTGATGATTGTGCAACTGGTGTTGCCTTTACTCGTAACCCAGCAACAGGTGAAAAAAAGCTATTTGGTGAATTCTTAGTAAATGCCCAAGGTGAAGATGTTGTTGCTGGAACAAGAACACCACTTCCTATGGAAGAACTGAAGGATATTATGCCTGATGCATATGAAGAATTTGAAAGACACTGTGAAACATTAGAAAATCACTATAAAGATATGCAAGACATGGAGTTTACTATTGAAAATAATAAACTTTACATGCTTCAAACACGTAGTGGAAAGAGAACAGCTAATGCTGCATTAAAGATCGCTGTTGATTTAGTTAATGAAGGTTTAATTACTGAAAAAGAAGCAGTTCTTCAAATTAATCCGAAACAATTGGATGCACTACTACACCCACACTTCAGCGAAGAAGCACTAAAGGGTGGTAAAGTCATCGGAACAGGACTTGCGGCTTCACCAGGAGCTGCATCTGGTCAAATTGTCTTTACAGCTAAAGAAGCAAAAGAATATACTGATAAAGGTAAAAAAGCTATTCTTGTTCGTTTAGAGACTTCTCCTGAAGACATCGAAGGAATGGCCTTATCTGAAGGTATCCTAACTGCACGTGGTGGAATGACTTCACATGCTGCGGTTGTTGCTCGAGGAATGGGAATATGCTGTGTCTCTGGATCAACTGATGTTTCATTCAGAGGAGATAAAGTTCGTATCGGTGAAAAAGAATATAGCCGTGGCGATTATATTTCATTAGACGGAACAACTGGTAAAATTTATGAAGGTGAAATTGCATCTGAAGAAGCAACTATTTCTGGTGATTTCGAGAAATTCATGAACTGGGCTGATGAATACCGTCAAATCGGTGTTCGAACTAATGCTGATACACCAAAAGATGCTCAACAAGCAATAGACTTTGGTGCTGAAGGAATTGGACTTGTTCGTACTGAACATATGTTCTTTGAAGCTGATCGAATTAAATTAGTACGTGAAATGATTCTTTCCAAAGATGAAGCAGGACGTCGTAAAGCTTTAGACCAATTACTTCCAATTCAACAATCAGACTTCGAAGGTATTTATGAAGTTATGAAGGAACTACCTGTAACTGTTCGTTACCTAGATCCACCTCTACATGAATTCTTACCGACTAAAGAATCAGAAATGCAAGAACTTGCTGATGATATGGGACTAACTTTAGAAGATATTAAAGAAACTGTGGCTGGTCTACATGAATTCAACCCAATGATGGGGCATCGTGGTGTTCGTTTATCAATTTCTTATCCTGAAATTGCTGAAATGCAAACTAAAGCCGTTATTCGTGCAGCATTAGCTGTTCAAAAACGTTTAGATGTTAAAGTTCACCCAGAAATTATGATTCCACTTGTTGGACATATCACTGAGTTAAACTATGTAAAAGAAGTTGTTGATCGTGTTGCGAATGAAGAAATCGAAGCAAGCGGCCAAGAACTTAATTACACAGTTGGTACGATGATTGAGATTCCAAGAGCATGTGTAACAGCTGATAAGATTGCTGAATCAGCAGACTTCTTCTCATTTGGTACAAATGACTTAACTCAATACGGATTTGGATTCTCTCGTGATGATGCGGGCAACTTCTTAAATGATTACTATGAAAAGAGTGTCTTTGAACAAGATCCATTCGTCAGAATTGATGAAGAGGGTGTTGGAGAACTTGTTAAGATAGCGGTTGAAAAAGGACGTAGTACAAAACCAAATCTAAAATTAGGAATCTGTGGTGAGCATGGTGGAGACCCTGCAACTATTACCTTCCTATATAATGTTGGACTTGATTATGTTTCTTGTTCGCCATACCGTGTACCTATTGCACGTTTAGCGGCAGCACAAGCAAGCATTCAAAACCCACGCGAAAAGTAAAAATAACAACAAAGGTCAACTTCGGTTGACCTTTCTTATGTTATAATGTTAACAAAGGAGAGAGATGTGCTACCAGTGATATTTAATAAGCAAAGCTATTCCTTTGATAAGGGAAACATCTATGGCTTAAAGCCAGAGCATAGCGACTTTTTAATAACGGTCGCATTAAGTTCACCAGATGTTTTTTTCTTTGGGTCACCAAGCTGGTTTGATTCAAATCTCTTAGGCTTGGATTATTTAAAGTACATTATGAATATGTGGAAATCTAATAAAGAACTTGATGATATCATTCAGTATTGGGAACTATCAGCAATTATTGATATGCCAATCAGATCTTATTCATTAGGTGAGAAACAATGTTTGATTGCAGCCTTATATCAAATCTCTGATGCTCAGATTATTGTGATTGATAATATAACAGTTGGAATGGATGAATATTTTCAAAAAAAACTATTTGATATGATGGTATTACTTAAAGAAGAATCAAAAACGATAATTGTCTCATGTCAGTATGAAGATAAAATGAGATCGGTATCCGATGTTTTTATTGAGGATGAGGCATTATGAGTCAATTCAGATTTCTATTTAAACAAGTTGTTAAAGCTCGTAAAAACCTTGTCCTGCTTTTAATAGGTTTTTTAATAATTTCAGGTGTCTATTTCTACAACAAACAACAAATCTTAAATGTTAGACAGTATCATCAAATAAATCTTAGAATGCTGGAATACGCAGTAGAAGATTTAAGCGAAGACACAACCATCTGTATTGAAAACCTGAAACAGAAGGTTGATTTAAGCAAACGAATACTTTCAGAAGAGGATATGAATTTAATTTATGATTGTTCAATACGAAGTATTAATTTAGACTTAGAAGAGGGTATCGGAAACAAACCAAAACTTTTGATGGAAAAGGAATACTTACGCCATCTAAAAACAAATCAATTAGAGTATGACAGTTACACCCACCCAATTTCAGCCATTTCCTTTACTTATTGGATCATGACAGATCATCTTGTTTTTTTAGTTATTCTGTCTTTAATTTTCATTTTATCAAGACAGTTTACTTTTAAGTATAAAAATCAGGTGAATATTTTTAAATTTATCAGTCCTAAGAAAAATAACTTTCACCTTGAAATCGTTTTAGGTGTTGTGATGGGTCTAATGATTTTGTTTATAATGATGTTATTTTCATTTATACTTAGTTATTATTTTGAAGGGTTAGGATCATTTTTATACCCATTCTTAATTGAGGATGAATTTATAATGATCGCACAATTAATTGGTCCAAGCTTTATTGTTATCTTTGTTTTAATTATGATTGTAGTCATTATCTTATATGTTTTAGCAATGGTATTTAAGGATAGAAACAAGGTTTTAATGGTGGCATTAGGCTTGTTTTTAGTTGCTCTAAATATTTTATGATAAAATAGTTGACATTTTTTTAAAAACTATGTATTATGTATGTAATACATAGGACGGAGGGATGATATGAAGTTTAAAGATGGAATTCCTATTTACTTACAACTAACTCAGGAAATAGCGAATCTAATCTTATCGGGTGAATATAAACCAGGTGAGCGGATTCAATCAGTAAGAGAGTTAGCCCTGGTTTTTGGGGTAAATCCTAACACAGTTCAAAAAGCGTTAGTATTAGCTGAGGAACAAGGTTTAGTGTTTGCTCAAGGGCCAGAAGGTCGATTTGTGAGTGAGGATGAACGATTAATTACGCGTTTACGAAAAGAAGCTATAAGTAAAGAAGTGAAAGAGTTTCTTGAGCGACTGCGTCAATTAGGGATAAGTAGAAACGAAGTCATCGATTATTTGAAAGAGGAGGAGAGTGAAGTATGATCATTCAAACAAGAAGTTTAAGTAAACATTACAAAAAGCATATAGCCATCGACAGTGTCGATCTTGATTTACATAAAGGTCGCATCATTGGATTGTGTGGACCCAATGGATCTGGCAAGACAACACTCATAAAAGTTTTGATGGGTTTGCTTCGTGATTACAAAGGAGAAGTAAAAATAGGGGATTACGAAGTTGGTAAAGAATCTTTAGCTTTGTGTTCCTACTTACCTGATAAAACATATTTCGAAAAGGAAATGACAGGTCGACAAGCCATAAATGTATTTAAGGATATGTACCAAGATTTTAATGAATCAAAAATGAACCAGTTAATGGCTGATTTTGAAGTATCAGCTGACCAAACCTTTAAACAAATGTCTAAAGGGATGCAGGAGAAATTTCAATTAGCGTTAGTCCTGTCTCGTGATGCCCAAATTTATTTACTTGATGAGCCAATAGGCGGAGTTGATCCAGCGTCTCGAGAAAAAATCATGAATTCAATTCTAAGTAGTTATGCAAAAGATGCATTATTACTAATATCAACACATTTAATTTCTGACATTGAGTCTATTCTAGATGAAGTCATTTTCTTAAAAAATGGGCGAGTCGTTCTTCATGAAAATTGTGATGATCTTCGCGATCAGCATGGAATGTCAATTGATGCATACTTTAGGGAGGTATTTAGATAATGTTTTTAAAAACACTAAAGCACGATTTAAAAAATTCGTACAAAGATTATATGATGTTATACCTTACAATGTTAGTCTTCGCGGTTCTGGCACCATTAGGGGCAAGATCTAATATTGATTTACTAAATGTTGTTGTGGCGATTATGTTTATGTTTATTATCTTTGGTAGTATTGTTTTAATGATATCAAATACTATCAAGTTTATTAAAAGGCGACTCTTTGATGAGGGGGCATATTTCAATCTAACATTACCTGTTAGTATTGATACGACGATCTTCTCAAAAATACTGTCGGTTACGATTTGGGTATATGTCACGACTCTGTTTATTATCTTATCCATTGTGATATTAGCATTAACTTTTGTAAATTTTGATTTAGAACTTTTTAGACAAGTTCAACAAATTGTTTCTGAATTATTAAGAAACATCAACTGGTTACAAGTAGTATTTGCATTGATTTTTCAATTAATTGGATCATTTGTTTTTGCGGCCATGTTAATCTTAGTCATGACAGTTGTGAATACAAGTTGGTTTAGTAAAACAAATTACTTTATTTCACTTTTACTATTTATTGTCTTAATAACTGCTTTTGACTGGCTTGATGGATTATTTAATATCGTCGCAATTGGTCGTAGCGAAATTATACATATAGGGAATTTAACTGGGGAGCTAGTTACAGTCTTTACATTGTTTGAAGACCCACTGACAGCGATAGTTTATATCTTGTATGAACTGATTATCTTTGGTGTCTTGTTTATGGGAATTAGAACTCTATTTAAGAGAAAACTAGAGATTTAATGAAAAAAATAAATCTAGATACAATTCTATCAATCTTGTCTCTAGTTGTCTTAGGCCTCATCTTTTGGTGGGGCTTTAAGACTGGTATATTAGTCGATCAGGCTAAGATGAAGGACTTTGTCGAACAATTTGGATCATTATCTGTTTTTGCTTTAATTGTCCTTCAAATCTTACAAGTCGTTTTCCCAATAGTTCCAGGTGGGATAGGAATGGTTGTTGCTACCTTAATCTTTGGGATATGGTGGGGCTTTATCATAAATTATATTTCCATATCAATAGGGTCTATCATCGCATTTCAAATTGGTCGAAAATTTGGAAAACCTTTGATTCTTAAGTATTTCAATGAAAAGCTTTTTGCTAGATATGAAAAGTTATTAGATAATCAGCATAAATTTGACAAGATTTTTGCGGTATCGATTCTGTTACCAGTAGCTCCGGATGATTTCTTATGCTATTTAGCTGGAACGACTGATATGTCACTAAAGAAGTTTGTGACCATCATCTTATTGGGCAAACCCCCGACTACCTTTATTTATAGCTTAGGGTTACATGAATTCTTTGAACTTATCAAGAAATGGTTTTCTTTAGGTGCAAGATTAATTAGTTTTTGATAGAATATAAGTAACAAAGGAGGGACATGGATGCCAAATGTAATCACCCATGGATTAATGGCAAATAAGGTGGTTCAACTTTTAGAAAAGTCGGATGTGGCTTTGGCGATAGAAACGTATCCTCAATTATTCTTTTTTGGAAGTAATGGACCAGACTATTTATTTTATTATCGGTATTTTTCATCAGATGAAGATGCGAAATCGATGAGACAATTAGGTAATTTATTTCATGATGAATATATTAATGAATTTTATACAGCGGCTAAGAACCATCTAAACCGCTTGGAAAATGATCAAGATAAACAAATGGCTCTGTCCTATATCGCAGGGCATTTATGCCATTGGGCACTTGATTCTTTGGCGCATCCATATGTTTTTCATAAGACGGGACTGATTGAAGGAGACACACGATACGACCACTATCGGTTCGAAGCTATGATTGATACGTTGGTCGTCAAAAGAGTCCAGAATAAGAAGTTTATGGATGTACCGTCCTATAAATTTGTTAAGTTAAATGCAAAAGAGAAAGTAAGTGTAGCGAAGGTTTACCAAGCAATCACATTTGAAGTATTAGGGAAGCGAGTCGAATTAAAGAAATTTGTTGATGCGATGAGCATGACCTATAATTTCAATTTATTATTGTTTGATAAAATCGGCTTACGAAGTCGTTTGATTCGTCCGATTGAGAAATATATTTTAAAGGATGAATGGGTCTTTACTTCTCATCTAGTGACACCGGATATTGATATTAAGAATGATATTCTTAACCTAAGACGAGATGAATGGAGTCATCCATGCGATTCTGAAATGAAATCAACTGCATCATTTATGGATTTGTTTCATCAGTCGACAATTCGTGCTTATCAAGCGCTTAATGCATTAACAAAGGATCTAGCACATGGAACTAATAGTTTGGAAGAATTTATAGATGGAAGAAATTATTCGACTGGATTGTCTGAGCCATGTGATATGATAAATTTTGACATAATCTACAAACACTAAGGAGGTTTATTTATGTTAGTGACTATTCAAGGGAAAAATGTACAAATTACAGATGCTATGAGAGAAAGAGCTGAAAGAAAGTTGTCGGTGATTGACAAATATTTCAAAAATGACGAGAAAGAAACGAGTGCTCGAATTCTCGTAAAAATCTATAATGAGTATCAAAAAGTGGAAGTCACCGTTGATTCCCCAGTGGGTCTATTAAGAGCAGAAGTGAAAGAAAATGACTTCTACAGTGCTCTAGATCGTACCGTAGATCGTTTAGAAGACCAAATACGTCGTCAAAAGACACGTTATTCTAAGAAGCATCGTGAGAAATTATCACATGCATTCTTACAAGAAATGCAGGCATTCGAAGAGGAACAAATTAAAGAGAATCAAAAGAAAGAAGAACCTGTTCGTACCAAAGAAGTATTTGCTGAGAAAATGGATCTTACCACAGCAATTATGAATATGGAAATGCTGCAACATGACTTCTTTGCGTATACCGATGATGAGACCAATGAAATCGCGGTTGTTTATAAGCGTCAAGATGGCGGTTATGGCTTGTTGGAGCTAGAGAAGGATAATTAACAAGAAAAGGGGTTTGTGCTATAATAAATCCCGTATGGAGGTTTTATAATGGGTATCAAGGAAAAATTCGCGAATTTTATTGCACCAGCTGAAGATGAGGATTACGTTGAGTTTGATGAGCATGAAACAGCAATGTTGAGTGATTATGAAACAACGTCAGGTAAAAGTATGTCACAACTAAAAACAGATGCTAAAATGGTTCTTTTTGAGCCAAGAACTTTTGAAGAAAGTGAAGAAGTAGCTCGTCACTTAAAAGAGAGACGTGCAGCTGTCGTAAACTTACATCGTTTACCAGCTAATTTCGCTCAAAGAACGATCGATTTCTTAACAGGGGTTGTCTTTGCGTTAGATGGAACCATTCAGAAGATTGGTCATAATGTAATTTTATGTACTCCTAAATCAATAGGCATTTCAGGAGAAATAAGCTTCGACTTAGAAGACGAACAGTAATTCATGACTGCTCGGTTTAGAATTTTAAAGCAAGGGTATGACCGATTTGAGGTGGATCGAATTCTTGACCAGTATGAATCTCAACTTAAACACCAAGAAGAAAAGCTAAGCTCCTATCAGAACCAATTAAAATCTTCAGAAAAACAAATTGAGTTGGTGAAAGAGCGATATGAAAAGCTTCAAGAACAAATACTCGTAAAAGAAAAGGCAGCTCAACAAGTTCATACAATGGCTTTAAAGGAGTCAAACACAATTATAGAGACAGCCAATAAAAATGCTGATTTAATTGTGAGTGAAGCATTATCAACTGCTCGTATGATGTTGATGGAAGTTGCCAAGATTTCAGAACAAACAAATCAAGTTAAAATGCATTTAAAGAAACAACTATCTGACTTATCTCTATTATTAGATGATATTGAATTACCAGATATACCCGATTTACAATGGTTACAACAAAACAAGAAATTATCCGGCGAAGAATAAGACGCACCTAATATTGGATGAGTAGAGAGCTGTGGGTTGGTGAAACACAGTCTGAAGAATTAGGGTGAGATCACTTAGGAGCCTCTCAATCTGAACTAGAGTAAGAATGAGCGTATACCTCACGCGTTAGTTGAGACTAATCACAAGACAGGTGGTGAGCGTCCTTTCTAAGGGCGCTTTTTTATTAGAAAGAAGGAGTTTACAATGGACTACAAAGACACATTACATTTACCTAAGACAGATTTTGAAATGAGAGGAAATCTAGTCAAGAAACAGTCTAACTATATTTCTAAATGGGAAGATTTAGACTTATATCACTTAATGAGAGAGGTACATAAAGACAAGGAATCTTTTGTTTTTCATGATGGTCCTCCATATGCTAATGGTGATATTCATGTTGGACATGCTTTAAATAAATTATTAAAAGACTTTGTTGTAAGAAGTCGCCATAAATTAGGATATCGAGTCCATTTTGTGCCTGGATGGGATACTCATGGTTTGCCGATTGAAAATGAGATCACAAAACAAGGAGTGAATCGTAAAGAAATACCACTGTCTGAGTTTAGAGAATTATGTCGTAATTATGCAGAGAAACAAGTGTATCTTCAAATGAAAGAAATGAAGGACTTGGGAACAATTGCTGATTATGATGATCCGTATATTACTTACCAACATGAATATGAAGCAATTCAAGTGGAACTATTTGCTAAGATGGTCGAGAGAGGCATGATTTATAAGGGACTAAAACCTGTCTATTGGTCACCATCATCTGAAACAGCACTAGCTGAGGCGGAAATTGAATATAAAGAACGACGTGACCCATCGATTTATGTTCGTTTTAAAGTAAAAGATGGAAAAGGAGTTTTAGAGCAAGAAAATACTTATTTTGTTATTTGGACAACAACACCTTGGACTATTCCTGGAAACCTAGCTATTTCACTTCATCCTCGTTTTACTTACGCAAAAGTAAAAGCAGGCGATGAGTACTATATTGTTTTGGATGAGTTTGTTGAAAATTTGATGAATATTTTTGAAATTGAAGAGTATAAAGTTGTAGAACGTTATCAAGGCTCACAGCTTGAATATGTCACGACACAACATCCTCTTTATGATCGCGAATCACTTGTTATCTTAGGTGAACATGTTACTAATGATTCAGGAACAGGTTGTGTTCATACTGCGCCTGGATTTGGTATGGATGACTACATCGTAGGTTTAAAATATGGCTTAGAACCATATTGTAATGTCGATGATAAAGGCCGCATGATGGAGATGGCTGGTGATTGGTTAGCTGGTCAAACGACTGATGAAGCAAATAAAACTGTTACCAATCGTCTTAGTGAGCAAGGTGATTTGATGCGCTTAGACTTTATTACGCACTCCTATCCACATGACTGGAGAACTAAGAAACCAATTATCTTTAGAGCGACTGACCAATGGTTTGCGAGTATTGAAGCGATTCGTGATGAATTACTACAACAAGTTGAAGAAGTTCAGTGGATTCCATCATGGGGTAAATTAAGAATGCATAATATGATTAAAGATCGTGGTGACTGGACGATTTCACGTCAAAGAGCTTGGGGTCTGCCGATTCCTATATTCTATGCTCAAGATAAAACACCAATTATGGATCAAGAAGTTTTCCAACATGTTGCTGATTTATTTAGAGAACATGGTTCAAATATCTGGTTTGAAAAAGAAGCGAAAGACTTACTGCCAGAAGGCTATACTCATCCAAACTCACCAGATGGACTTTTTACAAAAGAAAGAGATATTTTGGATGTTTGGTTTGACTCAGGTTCTTCTCATACAGCTGCTTTATCAAAACATGGTTTGAAAGTTCCTCATGATTTATATCTAGAAGGCTCTGATCAATATCGTGGGTGGTTTAACTCAAGTCTAATTATTTCTACAGCTGTTCATAAAACAGCACCCTATAAACAAGTTTTAACGCACGGCTTTATTGTTGATGAAAAGGGTGAAAAGTTCTCTAAATCAAAGGGTAAAGCGTTACAACCTAAGGCTGTGACTGAGCGTTTAGGAGCTGAGATTCTTCGTCTTTGGGTTGCGTCTGTTGACTTTACATCAGATGTCACTATTTCTGATGCATTACTAAAACAAGTCAGTGAACAATATCGTAAGATTCGTAATACATTCAGATTCATGCATGGTAATATTGCTGAGTTTAAAGAGGAAGATAGAGTTAATTTAGACTCTTTACCTAGTGTTGATCGCCAAGTTTTATATGAACTAGATGCTTTGTTGAAGACTTCAATTAAAGCTTATGAAAATTATGATTTCTCAGAAGTAACAACTAGTGTGAGTAAGTTCTTAACTAATGAAATGAGTGCTTATTATTTAGACTTTACGAAGGATATTTTATATATCCATAGTCAGCATGATGAGCGTCGTAAACAAGTACAGACGGTTTTAAGTATTGCGCTAGAATCATTGATGCATTTATTGGCTCCAATTCTAAGCTTTACGATGGAAGAACTTTATGAAATTGTTCATCCTAACAAACAATCAGTTCAACTTGATGAATTTGTTACAGGTGTTGATGTACCGTTTAGTGAGCAGGAACAAGAAGAATATGAAAAACTATTTGATCTTAGAACATCAGTGTATAAAGCACTTGAAGAAGCTCGTGCTCAAAAAACTATTGGTAACTCATTAAAAGCGAAAGTTACTTTGAATATTTCTGAAGACTTAAAGGCATTAACAGACAAACATTTTGGTGAGAATTTAAAACAATGGTTCATTGTTTCTGATGTTGAATTCTCAACAGAAACTTATCCGATCGTATTAAATCATCAAGTCTTAGTGGAACCTGCAGAAGGAGAGACTTGTGAGCGTTGTTGGAACATCGTCCCAGAAACTCATGATGGTATTTGTGAGCGCTGCGCCCATCACTTAGATGTATGATTACGTCACGTAATAATCCAAGAGTAAAACAGTGGGCTAGTTTAGCTCAGAAAAAAGAAAGAAGTAAACAACAACTCTTTCTTGTTGAGGGTGACCATCTTGTGACTGAAGCGATGTCAGCTAATTTACTAGAATTATTGATTGTTTCAGAAGATTATACAGGAGAAGTAAGATTCAAAAACACGGAAGTAGTCTCATCGAGTGTTGCTGAAAAACTATCTAATACAAAATCATCCTCAGACATCTTTGGTTTAGTTAGAATTGTTAAAAATGAAGTTACAGGAAGTCGTTGGCTATTCTTAGATTCAGTTCAAGATCCTGGTAATGTTGGAACATTAATCCGTTCAGCTGTATCGTTTGGATATGATACAGTTATATCAAATAAAAACACTGCTGATTTTTATTCAGATAAAGTGGTTCGTTCCTCACAGGGTGCACATTTTCATATCAACTTAGTTGAGATGGAATTTGATGAAGTAAAAGAATTAGCGATTGAAAATAATATTACGTTAGTTAGTACTTATCTAAGAAGTGACAATGATGAACTACCTGGAAACAATCTCTGTCTTTGTTTAGGTAATGAGGGCTCAGGTCTAAATCCTGAATATAAAAAAGACATGGACAAAAATGTCTTAGTTGAAACTTCAACCTTTGAATCATTGAATGTCTCAGTATCAGGAAGTATCTTAATGTATCAGAGTAAGCGATAAAAGCTTTGTAAGTTAAGAAAACATTAAAGGCGATTGTCAGTATGGTATTAAGCTATGCTGACTTTCGCTATTTTATTGTTTTTGTTGGCGACCCAAATCAAACACAACTGTAAAAATATATAATCTTGATTACTTGTCCCACGATTAAACGGTATAAAACACTTCTGCTTAGCTTGAAGTTGTTCACCTTTAATCATTGTTTTGGGGATCGTTTGGTAGTATAATTAAATAATATTTCATGTTAGGTGGTGTGTTATGAACATCAACTTTAAAATACAAAAGCTTCGACCATATCCTGCAAAGTTATCCATCAAAAAAGAGATTGCTTTTTCTTTTTGTGTCTTAATACTCGGCATTGTTATGGGGCTTATTGCCAAAATGACCGATAGCATATCTATAATCGGTCAAATTGGTACGGAGATAGGAATATGGATATTTGTGGCAACGATAATCGCTGCCTATAGTCGTTATCCTTTATCAGCAGCGGTAAATGTCATCTTGTTTTTTCTAGCCATGCTGTTTACATATTACATATATGGTCATATTGTATTAGGTTTTTTCCCAAAAGAATATTTTATTGGTTGGTTAATAATTGCGCTCATTTCACCTATCGCAGGTTTCATTGCGTGGTTTTCAAAAGCGAGAGGGTTAGTCAGTAGTATCATTACTGCAATTCCAGCGGCATTGTTATTCACCCATGGATACCCTGCTTTTTATACATTAAAGCTAACTTTGTTTCTTTCTCTGTTGATGGGGTGTATCCTGTGTTTCATACTACCAAGTACAGCGAGAAATAAAGTTATTGCTATTGGTTTAGCAATTATTCTAGCTTTTATATTCGAGAAGTTATATATTTTTAGCTTTCTGCCATTTTAGGTACCCATCCCTAGGTGGCCAACAGTACGACAAACAAGGGTCCCGGCCTAGTGAGACTTTTTCAAAGAGCCTGCTTATGTGGGTTTGACTTAACAAAACTAATCGCTGCTTGTATTTTTGATGCTTTGATCCAAGAACAATATGAACTCGTTTGA
>DUUI01000020.1 GCA_012841625.1 Erysipelothrix sp.
TCTAATGCATCCATGACTTGTTTAGAGTTCTTAAATGAGGCACATAAGATTTTAGTGTCATGACCATGATTATCAATGAAGTTTCTCATGGTTCTAAGTTCTTTATTTGCATCAATGTTCTCATTCATCATGCGATTGTAATATGGTGCTAGGTAGTGACATCCAAGTTGTGTTGCTAGGATTGCTTGGTCAGCAGAATAAATTGCTGTTCCTAGAATATCTAATTCAGGGTGTGCACCTACAATATGAGCGATTAGGTTTAATCCAATCATATCAACAGGAATCTTAGGTCCAAAGATAATTTCATGATTATTACAAAATTCTAAGAGTGAATAAAAATCTCTTACACGCTCTTCATAGGTATCACCGATAACTTGAGCGAATAAAATATCAGGTTTTAGTGTTGAAATTTCTTTTAAGACTTCAAATCGAGGTTTGTTTTCTTTCTTAATAATACTAGGATTGGTCGTAATACCCTTAAACAATCCAGTTTTGTAAGCTTTGTCTAATTGTTCAAAATTAGCTGTATCTATGTAAAATTCTGCCATCTTACTTTACTCCTTTTGCTGGATTGTAGATTGCTACAAACTCAACCTCATTATTTTCGTTTATATTATATTCCATTATACAATTATTATAGAAACCTTCACCTTTGAGCAATGATTCATCAAATCTAGTATTAAAGAATATTCTTAAAACAGCGCCATGAGTGACGGCTAATGTTGACTCATGACCAGCATCTATTATTTCTTTAAAGGCAAGATTTATTCTATCTACAAACTCTTGATAACTTTCTCCACCTTTTACTTTAAAGTAGTCTTGATCTTCACCATGCATCAACTTATTCCATCTACCATCTTTGAACACGACCTTATTCTCGTCTCCCTCGTAGTAACCAAAATTCCACTCCATTAACCCTGGATGTTCTTCATACTCTTGGTCAGTTAATAGTTTAGTCGTTGTTAAACAGCGAGATAATGGTGAACTATAAACTTTATCAAAGTGTAAGTTCTTATCGTTGATAAATTGTTTTGCTGCTTCAGTCTGTCTAAAACCTAGTTCAGATAATGGAGAATCACTCCATCCTTGAACTTTACCAGTCTCATTGAAAATTGTTTGTCCATGTCTAATTAAATATAGTTTCCTCAAGTTATCGCCCATTCTTTCTTATCAATTGTCTAATTTTTCTAGGAACTGCATAGTTACTGTTATGTCCAATAGTATTTTTGGCAGCACTTCTAGCCTCTAGATTTGCTCCTTTAGGTGCATATGAATTTTCAAATTCATATAATAATTCTATATCATTTCCACCATCTCCAAATGTTGCTACTTGACTCTCTTCAATATTCAACTCTTTAAGTAGAAACTTTAGAGCATTTGCTTTATTTACATCACTATGTGTTATTTCAAACATCCCCTCAGAAAATGGTTTATTAACAATCTTACGATTATTATTTACATATTCTTTAAATCGCTTTCTTGTATCCAAATCGTTAATCCGGCAATTTATCTTAATAATCTCTTCATCTAGAATTTGATGATGTGTTGCATCATATTCATTACCAACTAGAAATTCGAGAGTCACTTTATGAAATATTCGCTCAACTAATTTTTGTTGTGTTCCTAGTGCTTCTATAAAGTCTTTTTCTGGAGCATTTACTAAGGTCCTGTTTTTTGAAATAAAACTAAACGCTTGATTTGGAAACAATGATAAAATTTCATTTATCGTTTCCTTGTCGATTGTTTTTTCAAAAATTATGTCATGTTCTAGATTATAAATAAGTGAACCATTGTTAATAATCCTATAAATCTTTCGATTTCCAAAGAGTCGTTCATACTGATCTTCGTGCATTGAGCGTCCAGTTGCTATAACAAAGACCATGTCATTGTCTAAAACTTTATCAATAGTCCTCAAAATATAGTTATCTGTTGTATGAAAAATATTCAATAAAGTTCCATCTAAATCCGTTGCAATTAATTTTATCATGAGTCTATTATACCTTAAGCGTCAAAAAGGGCAAAAAAAATGGACTACAAGGGGGATCGTAGTCCATCTATAATTTTACTCCATTGTGATTTTATTTTCAACACTAAATTGTCAAAAAGCCACTATTTTTCAATGAATATTGTATAATATTTAGTAAAAGAAGGAGAAACCCCATGAGTAAATACGCAGATTTGCATATGCATACATATATCAGTAGTGATGGACAATATACACCACAAGAGATAATTAATATAGCTAAAGAGAAAAACCTGAAAATAATAGCAGTCGCAGACCATAATTCTACCCAATCAGTCACTGAAACAATAGAGCTAGGCAAAGAAGTTGGAATTAGTGTTATACCAGCTACAGAATTAGATTGTCATTACAATGGAACTCACCTTCATATTTTAGGATATGGCATCAATATAAACTATCAACCACTAAAAGATTATGAACAAGTGCTCATTAAACAAGATCAAGACAATAGTCTAAAATCAATTGAAGCGATTGAAAAAACTGGAATCATTGTCGATCGAGACAAAGTATATCAACTAGCAAAAAATGATATTGTTATTGCTGAGATGATCGCTGAAGTCGTCCTAGCAGACCCTAGAAATGATGACCATCCCCTTCTAGCTGAATTTAGAGAAGGAAAGAGTCGTAGTGATAATCCCTATGTTAACTTCTACTGGGATTTATGTGCTCAAGGCAAGGTAGCCCATATCCCTGGCGCAAACTATATCACTCTAGAAGAAGTCATCACCATGATTAAAGAGGCTGGTGGAATCGCAATCTTTGCGCACCCAGGAAACAACATCAAACAAAATCGAGAACTAGCCATCGAAATCTATAACAAAGGTTTAAGTGGATTCGAAGTTTATTCTAGTTACCATGATGAAGAAACAACAGAATTTTATCTACACCTTGCCAGAGAATTAGACGCACTCATTACAGTCGGTTCAGATTTCCATGGGAAAACTAAACCAGCCATACAAATGGGTAGCATTGAATTTCCAGATGAACTAATCCATTTAAGTAGTTTCTTGAAAGCACTAAATTCAGACATAACATTACCATCAGAGAAAATAGTCGTAGAAACTATCATTAAACAACCGATTGAAAATGTGTGGGCTGTTCTCACCACACCAAACTTAATCAATGAATGGAACTCAGCCTCCCCTGACTGGGAAGCAATTAATACACACATCCAATTACACCAAGGAGGCCGTTACACCTCTAGGATGCAAGCAAAAGACGGCTCAGAAGGCTTTGACTTTATGGCGACCATCACGAAAGTCAACCCACCCTACCAATTAGAGTACAAACTAGATGATAATCGAGAAGTGATTACACTCCTTGAAAGTATCAGTGAAAACGAAACTATAATCATTCAATCATTTGATCCAGAATCTACCTATCCACTCAAACTACAAAAAGCTGGATGGCAAGGCATTCTATCTCATCTTAAAGATGTTGCTGAAAAGATCACCCCATAGAGGTGAGCTTTTTTTAAACCATTTTTCTTTGACACTTCATCTATCAAGTAAGGTTCTTGACCCTTCAATACTCACCTAAAAAAAAGGAAGCTTTCGCTTCCCTTTAAGATTTTATTTAACGTAATCAGCAGCAGCACGACCAGCCTGACGACCAAATGCTAGATACATAGCAATGGCACTACCACTACCTGGATATTCTTTATACATCAATTGTCCTGAAGCAACTTCACCAGCTGCATAAAGGCCTTCAATAATTTCATCATTGTTGTTTAGAACTTCACCATCAATCGTCGTTACTAAACCACCAATTGATCCTGAATTACCCATGAATAGTTTCAGAGCATAATATGTTGGCCCCTCAACTGCTTGCATGTACTGTGCATCTTTATTGAAGTCAGTATCTTCACCCGCTTCAGAAAGTGCATTATATTGTGTAACTGTCTCAGTTAATGCTGTTGCATCAATACCAACAAGTTCGGCAAGTTCTTCTAATGAATCAGCTTTAAATGCTTGTCCAGCTTCGACTGAAGCTTCAACACGATCATTAGTTTGATCTGTAATAGCCCAAACATCATTAAATCCTAAATCCATTAATTTACGAGTTCTAACAAAATGGAATTCTGTTTCATTCATGAAACGCTCCCCATCCGGTGTAACATATAAACCTGTATATTCTTCACCATACCCATAATAAGTTGGATAGTTAGTCCCTAAGTTAATACCAGAATCATGGAATAGCATTTTAGCATCAGCTTGTTCACCCATTGTAAGTCCATCACCAGTATTACCAGTATTACCATTATGTGCAGCACTGCCAGCAGTTAAGTAAGGCATATGTTCTTTCATATATTCATCACTAGCAGCAAATCCACCAGTCGCAATAACTACAGCCTTAGCATTAATAGTAATATCATCTCCATTATTGTTAGTCGCTTTAACACCAACAACTTTGTCATCTTCAATAATTAATTCTTGGCCAGGTGTTTGAAGTAGTACTTCACCACCAAGTTCAACAATCTTATCTGTGAGCGGTTGTGTAAATCCAACACCACCACCAGCAGGAACATCATCAAAACCAGCCGTTCTATGACCAAAAGCAAATTCATGAGATGAATGAAGCTTAGTAATTTCTTCCTTCATATCAACCCCATTTTCAATCATCCAGTCAATATTTTCGCCTGAAGTTCTTGCAGCTAAATCAATAAAATCTTTGTCTGCTTGTTCTTCAGATACTTCATACCAATAATTTGCTAAATCTTCCCATGTTTCAGTATTACCCAATGTTTCTGAAATACTAGATTCAGCAGCTAAGATTAAACCACCTGACATCATAGTACTACCACCAGTCATTGGCATCTTCTCTAAAACAATAACTTTAGCACCATTTAAAGCTGCTTCAAGACCAGCTGCTAAACCGCCAATCCCAGCACCAACAACAACGACATCAGCATCTAAGGTTGTCACTTTAGATTCCGATGGTTCTTTACTCACTTCTGTTTCGAAGTCAGCAACATTTAAACCAGCTTGTTCAATTGCTAGTTTTACACCCTCAATAATTCCAAGAGATGTTATTGTAGCACCAGAAACAACATCAACAGCAATTGAATTGTGCTCAACAATTGCCTTAGGAATAGCGTCAATCGCTGGATCAGAAATCCCTTCAGTTTCCTGATGTTCTACAACTCTGACCTCTCTGATTTCATTTCCCTCGAAAGTTACTTCGAGTTCTAATCCTTCACTTTGTCCAGATGAAGTAACAGCAACTGTTTTAGTCTCTGCACTTTCAGCTGGTGAACTACACCCTACAATAAGAAGTAGCACCATTAATATAGATAGAAATTTTTTCATTATTCTCCTCCTCGAAAATACATTGTACATGACACTGTATTGTGAAGCAACAGACAAATGCATCAAGCAAAACAACACTTTCTTTGAATAGGTTGTATGAAATACCACTTGTGAACAACCAAAAAAATTTATTGTCTTTTACTTAGAGGCCAAAAACAGCATTTATTTAAGGGATTTTTTCATAAAAAATGGTCGTCTAGAATCACTTAGACAACTGTCAAAAAATTGCAATTTCAGAGAACCTAAACATCTATGACACTATCGTCCTACCAGTCATTAGCAATAAATAAATCATATGGACACATAGTCAAGATTAATCAAGGCATCACAACTCTAGTCATTGTTACTTATGATCTATGGGTCGCTTCAACACCATGAAGAATCGTGAAATTGTTTTTAGCTAATTTACACGTCCATCTTATTCACAAAAAATTGTAGAAAAAACCTCTATGGTATACAATAGTTATAAGAAAGAAGGAAGTTAAGATTATGTCAGATAACAAATTATTAACCGAGAAACAATATCATATCGGTCTACAAAAAGGAGATGTAGGACGCTACGTTTTACTACCAGGAGACCCTGCCAGAACAGATAAAATAGCTCAATATTTTGACAACCCACAACTAGTCGGATTCAACCGTGAATATAAGACCTGGACCGGAACTTTGGATGGCGTCAAAGTAAGTGTTATGTCAACCGGTATGGGAGGTCCATCAACAGCTATGGGGCTCGAAGAACTACATAATATAGGTGCAGATACCTTTATTCGAGTTGGAACCTGTGGTGGTATGCAATTAGACATTATTGCTGGTGACTTAGTCATTGCTAATGGAGCCATTAGAAAAGAAGGAACAACCGTAGAATACACGCCAATTGAATACCCTGCTGTGGCTGACTTTAACATTACGACCAAACTTGTCGAAGCCGCAAAAAATCTAGGACTTAGACATCATGTTGGAACGGTCGAATGTAAAGACTCATTCTATGGACAACATAGTCCAGAAACAAAACCAGTCTCCTATGAACTCTTAAACAAATGGGAAGCCTGGATTAGAGCTGGAGCCATTGCTAGTGAAATGGAATCAGCCGCACTCTTTATTGTCTCATCTTATTTAAGAGCCAGAGCCGGAACTGTCATGGCCTGTATCAATAACCAAGAAAGAATCAAAGCTGGTTTAGAGAATATCGTAAAAAAAGACCCAGACCCAGCCATTAGAGTTGCTATTGAAGCACTCAGACTATTAATAAAAGAAGACTCACTCGAGAATTAACGAGTGAGTCTTTTTTAATCAAATTTAGTATCAGAATCCAATACATCTTTAGGCCAAGGAGTTATTTGTGTCCCCTTTACAAAATAGGCTCGATCAGCAAGCCTAGCCATTGGAGTATCAGATAAAGAATCTGAATAAAATTCATGAACATGAGCATCAGGATATTCGTCATAAAAACGAACAACCTTCTCATCCCCATAACAATTTAAACCATCATAGAGACCCGTCTTTGGATTAAGTCTGGACGCAATGAACGCCACACCTAATTGTTTTGAGATAGGCTCAATCAGAAACTCAGGTGAAGCCGAGATGATTAAATCATCCTCTTGTCTTTGACTTAAATACCAATCTTGAATTTTATACTCATGCTTACTCCAAAAGTTCTTAACATCATTTTCTAAGTTTTTATTCTCGATTACATATTGATATAAAACTTCTTTTAACTCTGTTCTACTAATCTTCTTTAATCTAAACTTAACATAGGCAGAAATAAGCTTTGGCCATTTTAGAGCTAAGCCAGGATTTTTCTTGATTGAATACTTATAAAAGTCCGTCGCACAATCATCTACATAAATTGTTTTATCAAAATCATATACATTCATAAACAGTAGCCTCTCCTAATTACAAATCATTCATCTAAAATGTTAACAACAATCAGTGCCTATTACAACAGTTAATACTAAAAGTTAACTACAACAAAGACAGTTAAGAATTCTTTAGTAAAAAACTATCCCTAAATATCTCTTTAGGCATAGCTTTAATTAGTTTCTCTGTAAATTCAACGCCATCTTATTATTAATCGTCCATTAACCATAAAACAGTCTTATCTTTGACAATACGATTTCTCTTATCCATTTGGCGAGCCCCAACAATGAATTTAGCCAAGCGATTAACAGTCGCCTCATCCATTTCAAACTCACTCAACATATTCTTAGATTCCATATAACCAATGGTATCATCCATCACTAATAGTGATTCATTTACTTTAAAGTGTTTAGGCTTCAATATTATTAGTTCTAAATTAGGTCTAAGTTTAAATCTTTTTAGTAATTGGCGATCAATAAAATCAACCAATAGAAAACCACCATAGGTAATTAATAGAGGAACAAACAATAAAATGATTGAAGAATCTTGGATAATCGGATTATTTGTGTAATAGAAATATGTATAAACAAAAACAGCTAAAAAGCCCAAACCAATAATAACATTCCCAATAATCTTAACAACGCGATACAGCCAAAAATCTGGATTGTATGAGTTATTTTCATACTCTGTCATTAAATGTAATAAATCATTCTTCACCTTATTCTTCATATCCATACTCGTAATCACTGTCACTGGTTGTTTCTTTAAAGTTGCTTCTTCGATTAAACGAAGCTGTGACAGATCAACACTCCGCCCCATTAAAAATAAAGAACTCTTGGAATAAGGTAATTGACTGTGTTCTTTTACTATTTTTAAATTCTTAATCGTTTCAATATATTCTTCGCCAAATTGTTTCATAGTGATATTATAGCACTAAAAAAGGCAATTACTTTAGATAATTAAGCAATTGCCTTATAGGAGTAGTCTAAATATTACTATCCAAGAAGCCTTTAACCTCACCAATTGTACAATTTCTTAGAACATTGCCATCCCTACCAATCAAGGCTGGTGTTCCCATAATTGAATATTGTTCAACTAGTTTATTAAACTCATCTGGATTGTCTTCTCTTTTTACTATTTCTATATGCTCATCATATTTACCTCTTAAGCCTAAGTCTAGATAGTTCTTAAGAGCTGTGCACTGGGCACAATTTTCCTGTGTTAACATTTTAATCATTATTTCTTACCAATACTCGGTTTCTCAAAATAGAAGTCATCATCACGCAATGCCTCAGAAATCATCTTTTGATAACCATTACCTTTCATTGAGAAGTTGTCCATCGTCTTTGTTTCAGTATTCAGACCATTAAGCACAACCGGATTAACCTCTTCATATTCAAAGACAGGTTCATACGCCAAATTCATGAGTGCTTTATTCGCATTGTAACGAACAAAGATTTTAACATCATGACTTAAATCAACCGGATCATAGATTTCTTCAATTAAAGCAATCTCTAACTCATAAAGTTCATACAGTAAGTCATGAGTAAACTGTTTCATTTCTTCTTTTTCATCTGATGTCATTGTCTCAAGTAATAAAGTTGATAAACGACCGACATATAAACCATGAATTGATTCATCCCTAAGAATTAAGTTAATAATCTCGCCCGCCTGCATTAACTTACCCTGACCATAGAACCAAAGTGGGTAATAGAAGCCAGAATAGAATAACCATGACTCTAAGAAGACAGACGCCACCATTGCTTTATACAATGCTTTGTCAAACGCTTTAGAATCAAAAGCCCCATTCATAGTGTAATTGCGCTCATACGTCATTTTATCCAAATTGCGATAGTGTTTAACAATAGCCTCTAAGATTTTTTGAAGGTTCTCATTTTCTTCACCCCAAACAAATAACTCATCAATCTCAGAATTACTCATATAGGTCATAAAAATATTTGAATAGGATTTAGCATGAACCGCATTTTCCATCGCTCCCATGAAGTTTAACACCGCTTTACGCTGATGAAACTCCTTTGCCATGGCTCTAGATACAACCGGCATCCCAATATCACCTTGATACGTATCTAAGAAAGTTAACACTTGTAAGTTTTGTGCATACGCAAGCTTAACTTCCTCCGGCAAGACATGCCACACATTTAAGTCCGGCTGCAATGAGATATCCTCAGGACGCCAGAATTGTGATAGGTTTTGTTCATAGAAACTTTGTGTAAAATCATCCTCTGGAATATTCCAATTCGCTCCAGTATATTCTAATGTCATTCTTCTCTCCCTCTATACCGCACAAGACTCACACTCATCAATTTTGAGCTTTTGAGTACGCGTGTAATACAATGTTTTAATACCTTGGTGGTGTGCATATAAATAATATTTCTGTAAGTCTCTTGTCGTTACATCACTCGTAATACACAGTTCAAATGAAATTCCCTGATCGACATGTTTTTGAGCGGTCGCAATGACATCAATAATCTTAAACTTGTCCATACGATACGCTGTCTCATACATAAACTCAGCCGTATCTAATGAAGGTGCAGGGAAGTAGGTCTTAGAGTTTCCATACGTACGCTCCTCAACCAGTTGTTTAATCGGAGTAATACTCGGAGTAGCACTCATCACATAAGCAATGCTGCCATTAGGAGCAACAGCCATACGATTTGAGTTATATAATCCATACGCTATAACTTCTTCTTTTAATTCTTGCCATTCTTCATTGGTAGGAATATGAATCTCTTCAAATAATTCTTTAACGATTTCAGTCTTAGGATAAATCGCACCACGACCCTCAAAGTATTCACCAGAAGCATACTTACTCTCTTCAAAACCATAGAATACTTTATTAGTCGCCTTCGCTTTCTCCATGGAATGCTTTAAGCTATAGAAGTTTACCGTATTAAAGAAAACATCCACTAAATCTAAATCTTCTTCACTACCAAAAGCAATATAATTCTCAGCAATATAACCATGGTGACCCATAATACCAAATCCAACTGAACGCATTAAACGATTCGCCTTAGCCACAGCTGGAACATATTCGATATTCGTTTTCTCAGAAACAGAATTCATGATATCCATCGCCGCATAAACAGTTTCTTTAATTGAATTATGCTTCATCATATTACCCATATGACCACTCGCTAAATTACAAGAAACATCCAAACCAATCTTATCCTCAGCGACTTTATGATAATCAGAATATTGAGACACAATTGTTGGTTGTAAAATCTCAGTACATAAGTTTGAGAATTTAATATTATCCTTTAAAGGATTCGAATCATTTACATTATTCGCATACATAATATACGGATAGCCAGACTCACCCTGAACTTGAGCAATTTGATCTAAGATTTTACGAGGATTAACTTTACGCTTACGAACATTAGAATTAGCCATTAGCTTGTCATACCATTTGTCCATCTCAATCGCAACATCCCCAAAGTTAATTCCATACTCATCATAAACAGTCTTAGGATAGAACACATACATATCCTTATCTTCACGAGCCAGTTCAATAAACTTATCCGGAATCACAACCCCCAGTGATAAAGTCTTAACACGAATATCATCATCCGCATTTAGTTTCTTGGTATTTAAGAAATCTTCAATATCAGCATGGAATATATTTAAGTAAGCAGCACCAGCACCAGGTCTTTGACCCATTTGATCAGCATACCTAAACCCATTATCAAGAAGCTTAGCCACACCAACAACACCCTTAGCCACGTTTTGGATGCCCTTAATACTCTCACCCTTAGCTCTTAAGTTTGATAAATGTAAAGAAACACCCCCACCAATCTTACTTAATTGCATCGCAAATTCATTCGCACGCGCTATATCATTTAGAGAATCATCCACCTCTAATAAGAAACAAGATACAAACTCACCACGACGCTTCTTACCCGTATTCAGTAAAGTAGGCGTAGCAGGAGTAAAGTCTTGAGCAATCAGTCGCTCAATCAATTCTTGAGCCTTATTAACATCACCATCTGCATGATATAAAGCAGTAAAACTCAAACGATCTTCATAACGCTCCAAAAATACTTTTTTATCATTAGACTTTAAAGCATAGTCATTATAAAACTTATAAGCACCCATATACGTTGGGAAACGGAAGTTTTGTGCATACGCATAATCAAAAATTTGTTCAATCTCAGACCATTCATACTTATTCAAAAATTCTTCTTCAATATAATCATTCTTGACTAAGTGATCAATTTTTTCCTCCAAAGAATGGAAAAATTGAGTCTTCTTATTAATTTCATTAATGAAATAAGAATGAGCTGCAGCCTTATCCTTGCTAAGTTCCTTGATCTTTCCATCTTCATCAACGATTTGATTATTCAACAAAATCCATTCAGGAATTTGTAATGATAAACTTTCATGTCTTTCACTCATATTTAATTATTCTCTCTTTCTAATAAATATTGTTCAACGACTTGTACATCTTGTGGAAATCCAGTGCCCTCATATTTATGCACCAGCGGAATCCCATATATCTGTTGGATTTTATCACCAGCAGCACCATAATTAGTCCCCCAGTTTTTATTACCCGACACCGCAACACCTATACAGTTTTGATGATGCTTTCTCAATACCTCAATTGTCGAAATTGGAATCTCTCCAAAATTAAACGATCGAGTTAACAAGAAATATTCTCCCTTATCAAAAGGAATCTCATCATAGCCAATCCGATAAACAGGATATTTTAGATGAGCCGCAAATTTCATACTCAATCCAGTTAAACTATCTACAACAATGAACATTTTATCCCTCCATCTGACTATTTTTCAGTCTACTAGAAAAAAAGAATCGTTCCAACTCTTATACTCATGAGTTTAACGATTCTCATTAATTATTTAATATATTATAAATATGACTTTTTTCACAACAGAAAATAAAGTGCCCCCAGTTGATTGTATTACAGGATCATAAATATTTTAACTACGATACTAATAGCTCGAGACAGTTTCAATTGCATGATAGACCTGTGAGCCACGACCCTTAAATCTCAGAATGATTCGATCATCCTCATCTCTAAAGTAAAACTCTATTTGGTCATCATCTTCAATTAAATCACCCAATTGTTCATCTTTCTGAAAATCATTCAAGATTATTGGTGAATCATCCGTTCTTAAAACAACCTCAACATTCTCAAGTTCATCAATGCCCTCACGCATCGCCAATACTTCAGCCAATTCAATTGGGCGAACCTTGGTTAAGATTCGAACATCACTCTCATACCCATCATCTAAAATTAATTGAGCATATAAATAGTCAACATGAATCTCTTGTAATGACGATGTTTGTTGATATAAGAGATCACTTAACACCTGTAAAGCCTCATCAATCGTTAAGTTCTTTACAATCTTTTGTGGTTGATTCAAGTCTTCCATCAAAGGAAGCTGGTTCAAGTTTTGGAAATATTTCTCTTCATCTAATTCACCATTCGTTAATAAAGCATTTGAATACGCCCAATTGAGGTATTCATTTGGCTCTAAGTTTAGTGATTTTAGACGCTCTCTCGTATCAAATACGATTTGATAGCGAGCTTCTTTTAATTGGTCTTTTATAGGACTTAATAAATTTGTACCCATTATTGTCCTCCTTCAAATCCGGTTATATTTAAATGGTCAATGACTTCATAATACGTTGCACGAATTCTCTCTAAGGAATTTGCATCCATGCCCAAATCATCCTCCAGATAATCTTGAGCAAAGACGACCCTAAAGTTTGCTAGTCTGGCACCAAATAAATACTGTTCAGGCTCAATTATAACTTTTTCGACCCAAGTCGGATGAGCTAATACCGACTCTATTTCAACAGGTTGGTCACCCTCTTTAACTATATTAACCTCCAACACAACGCCACGCTCAGTCCAAATATCATCAACTGTTTCCAGGCGCTGGTTACTTATGAAGTTACCCATTGAGTAAACAATAAGCTTATTTAATCCATCTCTTTGAACTGTTTCAGAAGGTTGTACAACATGCGGATGGTTACCAAAAACAATATCTGCCCCCCACTCAATCATATTATGATACAAATCAACTTGTTCCTGAGTAGGCTCCATCATATACTCAACACCCATATGTGGAAATACAATAATCACATCTGAAATTTCTTTGGCAGCCTCAATATCGGCTTTAATATCCTCTTCAATAATTGGCGTCAATGTCGAATAGTAGAACTCATCAGTCACTGTCTGTTCCATACCATTATAGCCATAGGTATAAGCCAGCATCGCAACCTTAATGCCATTTACATCTCTTACTAAAATACGATCTGATTCTTGAGTAATAACACCCAAAGTATCAATTCCAGCATCATTGAAAAATGCCTTGGTTGATAAGGCCCCCTCACCATGAGAATCTAAGATATGGTTATTAGCCAGTGACACAACATCATAGCCCGCATTCTTAACAGCATCCACCATTTCAGGCGGAGCATTAAAGATTGGATAACCATTCAGTTCATACTCAGTACTTATCGATCCCTCATAATTAGCAATCGTTAAATCTCCCGATTGTAAAAAGGCTCGAACATCATCATATTGATGGTTAAAATCAAATGTATCACTTTCAACATCATACGCATCCGCAAATAAGGATGGATGAATTAATAAATCACCATTAGCCAATATCTTGGCCCTTTTCGCTTCGTTAACAACGACCGGCTCATCCTCATTTACAAGATCTTCTGTAACTGGATTTTCTGTATCAGAATCAGGATTTTGTGTAACAGGTTCATTAGGCTCATCAGCTACTTGATTATTACTCAGAAATTTATAACCCAATAAGACTAACATTAATACAAGTAAGAGTGATAAAATTGAAGCTAAAATAATTTGAACGCTATTTGTTCTACTTCTCATAACAAACCTCCATAACCCTATTTTACACTAGTCTAGTTTCGATTGCTATTAGAGGCTTCAATCATTAACAAAGAAATCAAATTAGAAAAGCGCGCTGGATCCTCTATCTCTAAGCCCTCAATTAAGTATGCTTGATTCACCAAGACTTCACTAAATTCTCTAAGTTTATCCTCGCTCACTTTACTCAATGCCTCAAATAAAGCATGGTCAGGATTAATCTCTAGAATTCGAGTTGCCTTGATGTGTTGACTCTCATCAGGAGATTGAGCTAATACTTTCTCCATCTCAAAGCTTAAACCCTCATCACTCACTAAACAGACCGGATGTGATTTTAAACGAGACGTTAAACGAACATCACTCACCTTATCTTTTAATTCCTCTTTCAAGATTTCAAGAACATCTTTATTTTCTTCAGTCAGTTTCTTTAATGTTTCCTTAGACTCTTCATCTAAATCAAGTTCCCCCTGATTAAGCGCTTTAAATACTTTGCCCTCATATTCACCTAAAACTCTAAGCGCAAACTCATCAACATCATCCATTAGAACAAGGACTTCAACATTTTTATCAAGTACTTTCTCAACCTGAGGAAGTTGACACGCCTTAAGAATTGAATCGGCACTAACATAGTAAATCTCTTCTTGACCTTCATCTAAACGAGACACAATATCAGCCAAAGATTCTAATTTATCCTCATGAGTTGTCGTAAATAACACTAAATCTTTTAATTCATCTTTATTAGCACCAAAGTGATTATACATGCCATACTTTAATTGTAAGCCAAAGTTTTCATAAAACTTCTCATATTTATCGCGATCATTTTTTAGCATTAACTCTAGTTCACTCTTAACTTTACGATTAATACGACGAGCCATACTCGCAACTTGTCGATCATTTTGTAGAACTTCTCTAGAAATATTTAAGTTTAAATCCGCTGAATCAACAACACCACGCACAAAACTAAAGTAATCAGCAATTAAGTGTTCATTATGCTCTTGAATAAAAACTGAACGTGAGTAAAGTGATAAGCCATGTTTGTCTGTTTCATTATAGAAATTAAACGGTAAGTGACTCGGAATATATAAAAGCGCATTATATGATTGAGTCCCTTCCACCTGTAAGTGAATCGTATGAAGTGGTTCTTGGTAATCAGCAAATCTATCCATATAAAATTGATTGTATTCTTCCTGGGTCACATCATTTTTATTACGCTTCCATAATGGAATCATTGAGTTTAATGTTTCTTCCTCACCCTCTTCATTAGTCATCACAATTGGATAACGAACATAGTCTGAGTATTTCTTAACTAAGTGTTTAATATTCTCCTCTTCCAAATACTCATCAAAATTTTGATCATCCGTATTATCCTTTAAGAATAATATAACTTCAGTCCCTCGCTCTGTTTTTTCGACCTTTTCAACTTTATAGCCATCTAAACCATTAGAAATAAAGACATGTCCAGATTCATCATTTTCAGATTTACTCATGACGCGCATTTCTTTAGCCACCATATAACCAGAATAAAAACCGACACCAAATTGGCCAATAATATCAACATCACTAATTTCGTCTAAATCTTCTTTAAATAGGCTACTATCACTATGAGCAATCGTTCCAAGGTTTTTATCTAATTCATCTCTAGTCATCCCAATTCCATAATCTTTAACATGAATTGCTCTTAACTCTTTATTAACTTTAACTTCTATTTTTAAATCATCCTTATTAAACTTAACCCCATCCTCAGATAATGATTGAACATATAATTTGTCCATTGCATCTGACGCATTTGAGATCAGTTCTCTTAAGAAAATTTCTTGATTTGTGTAAATTGAATTAATCATTAAATCTAAGACACGCTTAGACTCTGCTTTAAATTGTTTTAATCTAGCCATATTTCCTCCTTAGCACTTTAAGTCTTTGAGTGCTAAATACTATTTTATCATGACACACAAAGATGTCAAGATTATTAAGTCTTTATTAAGATTCTAGTTTATTCAACCCATATCGCCTATTTTTTTGTATAATACAATCATGTTCAAAGGAGCCAGCAATGACAGAGAAACAAAAAAATCAATTATTTAATATTGCCGGACTTGTTGGCATCATCCTCACACTCATTGTCGGATGGTGGGCCTATCAAGAAGGTTTACTCACCAGCCAAGAAAAAATGGAAGCATTTATTAAACCATGGGGCTGGATGGGTATCGGATTTTTTATCCTGGCTCAAATTATTCAAACAGTTATCCCCATCATACCTGGAGCCATAACCAGTATCGCAGGTATGGCGATGTATGGTATCTATTGGGGAACACTTTACAATTGGATAGGAATTGTTTTAGGCTGTGCCATACTATTTCTTATCGTTAGGCGATATGGTGAAGGCTTTGTTAAGGTGGTCGTCCACCCAAAAACCTATGACCGATATATCGGATGGCTCGATAAAGGAGACGGCTTTGAACGCTTCTTTATCATTACCATGATCCTTCCCTTTATGCCTGCTGACTTTATCTGTGCCTTAGCCGCTTTAACCAAAATGAAATTCAACAAATATATGATTATCATCGTCCTAACAAAACCAATCTCAATTCTTACTTATACTTTAGGGGCATCTAAAATAATCGAATTCTTCTACAATGTCATTGTAGTTTAAGAAAAAAGACCGTACGGTCTTTTTTCAGACTGTTGACAAAGTCATAAAGACAACTTAAAAGTATTTGTTATTAACTATCAATAGTATGATAAAATAAAAGTGGCGAGAACCTCATCAACAAGAATTCTCGCCTTTTTTGAACTTAA
>DUUI01000021.1 GCA_012841625.1 Erysipelothrix sp.
ATGATCGCTTACAAGACAAGATTGAGACTGAGCGTCGTAAATCAAGTGCAATTAGCTTAGAAGACTTATCGGCTCGTCTAAAAGATGGTGAGATTACAGAAATTCCTGTTATCTTAAAGGCTGATGTACAAGGATCTGCTGAAGCAGTAAAAGCAGCACTTGAAAGAATTGATGTTGAAGGAATTCGAGTTAATGTCATTCGTTCTACTGTTGGAGCAATCTCTGAAACAGATGTTATGTTGGCGAGTGCATCGAATGGAATTGTTTATGGATTTAATGTCCGTCCTAGTGCCCAAATTCGTAACAAAGCAGCTGAGGAAGGTGTAACAATTCGTTTGCATAACATCATCTATAAAGCTGTTGAAGAAATGGAATCTGCGATGAAGGGTATGTTAGCTCCTGTCTTTGAAGAACAAATTCATGGACAAGCAGAAGTTCGACAATTATTCAAAGTTTCAAAAATTGGAACAATTGCCGGTTGTATGGTAACTGATGGTAAAATCCTTAGAGATTCATCAGTTCGTTTAATACGAGATGGTGTTGTTGTCTATGATGGAAAACTTGGATCTCTAAAACGTTTCGAAAATGATGTTAGAGAAGTACGTGAAGGTTATGATTGTGGATTAACGATTCAAAACTTTAATGACATTAAAGAAAACGATATTATTGAAGCCTATGGTGATGTGGAGGTACCTCAAGAGTGAGTAGCATTAAGTTAGAACGTATTGAGAACCAAATCCGTCGTGAAGTTTCAAACATTCTACAAAATGAAGTTAAAAACTCTAAATTTGGCTTTGTTACTGTGACTGATGTTGAAGTTACTAGTGATTATAGCTTTGCGAATATATACGTTTCATTCCTAAATACTAAAGAGCTAGCGGCTCAAGATCGTTTGGATGAAATTAATCGTGTTAAAGGATTTGTTCGCTCTCAACTAGCAAAACGCTTATCAATCCGTAAAACCCCTGAATTGATCTTCAAGATTGATGATTCAATTGACCAAGGGAATCGCATTGATGAGATTATTGCTCAAATTAATAAGAACGAAGAATAGAATAAAGTACTCTCAATCAAGTGTTGAGAGTATTTTTTATGAATCTGATATAATATCCAAGGTGGAGGTAAATTATGAAAAAGAGTGGTCTTATAATATTAATATTACTTTTAACTAGTTGTGCACTACAAAATATAAATCCAAAAGACATTCAAAAAGAAGGAATTTTACAATTTTATACTTATGATATAACCAATCCAATGGATGTCATTAACCATAGCGAAACTGTTTCAAAAGTCAAAATTAAGAAAATCGACACCTTCGCAAGCTATATAGATGATAATTCTCAGTATCCAATGACTAAGATAGAAGTAGAACTTATTGATGACATAAAAGGCCAAAGTGAAGACAACTTTGACTTACTATGGACCGGTGGTCTTATTAAGAGTGAAGATCTTAGTGAATCACTAAAAACAAACAAGAAATATGTTTATTATGAATTTACTGATATTCTTGACTTGAAAAAGAATGATGAATACGTTATTGCTTACAGTGATATGATTATTTCTGTGAATGGATATGGAATATTTAAAGTGGATGATGATCAGTTAGTAAACTTAAAGACAAACAAAGAATTAAAGTTAAAAGATATCGGCTATTAAACTGATATCTTTTTTTATAAGTATTTATGTAGAAATTGTCTAGTTGCTGGGTACTTAGGATTTGTAAATATATCCTCAGGTGATGAGTCTTCAACTATTAAACCATCTTTCATATAGATAATGCGATCTGATATGTTTTTAGCAAATCTCATCTCATGGGTCACAATGACCATTGTAATGCCTGTATCAG
>DUUI01000022.1 GCA_012841625.1 Erysipelothrix sp.
ACAAACAATGAAAGAGGATATTAAACAATGGATCAATTCGAGCGCAGTAATCTAATTATCAAGGATACATCATTTCATGATAAATGGGTGTGCGTTGTAGGAGTAGGCGGTGTTGGAGCTGCCTGCGTTGAATCCCTTATTAGAACAGGCGTTCATCGCTTGGTTCTTGTTGATTATGATAAAGTGACAGTATCGAATTTGAATCGTCAAATTCAGGCGAATCATGAAACAGTTGGGATGGATAAAACAACGGCTTTAAAAGATAAAATGTTAAAGATTAATCCAAAGGCAGAGATTGTTGAAATTAAACAATTTGTGGATGTGGATAATTTTAAGTTATTACTAGAGTATCCACTTGATTATGTTATCGATGCAATTGATTCAATCCAAGCCAAAGCTAATTTAATTAAGTTTTGTGTTGATCAAGGCTTACCAATAATCTCGAGTTGTGGCATGGGTAATCGGATTGATCCAACTCAGATTAAAATCTCTCGTTTAGATAAAACATTTAATGACCCATTAGCAAAATCATTAAGAATCCAATGTCGGAGTAAACAATGTGATAAAATTAAAGTAGTCTTTTCAAAAGAGCTACCACAGAAAAGACCAAAGCCAATTGCTAGTTTAAGTTTTGTGGTCAATGTCGCAGGACATATTTTAGCTAGTGAAGTAATCAAAGACTTAGGAGCTTATAATGAAACATAAAGTACATGATTTAACAGGAATTGTGCCTGATAATGGACCAATCCAAATAGATGGACTTGATTTACTTCAGAATGGAGAAAAAATCGGTTCTATGGATGATGAGACTTTAGATTATCTAGTTGAGAATCGTAAAAACCTCCAAATTTTGAAATTTATTGAACCTCAAGTGACAAGAGAAGGGCAATTAGTTGATGTAAAACTATTTTCTACTTTAAAAACAGATTTAATTGAAGGAAAACAGTTTTCGGTGCTAAAAGTTATTTATTACGGATTAGTTATCATTGCGTCATCAATCTTCTTGCTTTATACCATCGTTTATGGAACTGTTTGGTGGATCTATTTATTTTTAGGCTTAACACTATTATCTGGGATTGTTTTGTTATATTCGTACCTAAAAGAACATGGGAGACTAGATAAAAATGAATAAAACAATATATGTTGCCGGAGGATGCTTTTGGGGTGTCGCTGAATATTATCGCCGATTAAGTGGTGTTATTTCATCAGTTGTTGGTTATGCTCAAGGACATACCGAAAATCCGACATATCGTGAAGTGTGCACTCAAGAGACATACCACACAGAAACGGTTGAAGTAATTTATGATGCAGATGTGATTAGTTTAGAGAAAATTATTGAACATTTGTTTAGAATGATAGATCCAACATCCGTTAATCGCCAAGGAAATGATATTGGAACACAGTATCGTAGCGGCATTTACTTAACCGATGAAAAGGAACTCGAAGAAATTAAGACATTAGTTAAGACTTATCAGCAGTATTATACTCAGCCGATAGCAGTTGAGGTTGAAATGCTTAAAAACTTCTATAGAGCTGAATCTGAGCATCAAGATTACTTGGTGAAAAACCCGAGTGGCTATTGTCATATCGATTTTTCATTAATTAAAAAGGAAGAACTAAAATAAACCTCTATAAAGAATAGAGGTGACTATGTTAAAAGTAAGAGATTTAACGAAATACTATGGACAACACAGAGCGCTCTCTGAGTTGTCTTTTTCTTTATCAGCCACAGATATACTAGGCATTCTAGGTCCTAATGGAAGTGGTAAAACTACATTGTTTAGGTTGTTATTAGGTTTAATTCAGCCTAATGATGGCTATATTGAAATTCCTAGTCATAAAAACCAGAGTCTATATTTTGGCTATTTACCAGAAGAAAGGTCGGTGTATAAAGACATTAGTGTCAAGGAACAGATTGTTTATTTAGCACAATTAAAAAAGATGAAACTAAAAGACATTGAAAAAGAACTTAATTATTGGTTATATCGCTTTGATATGCTGAAAGTCAAGAACCATTACATACGAGAACTTTCCAAGGGTAATCAACAAAAGGTTCAGTTTATATGTGCCTTGATTCATAAACCTAAGATCCTGATACTGGACGAACCTTTAACGGGGCTTGATGCAGCTAATGTTACCTTGTTTAAACAAATTATGCTGGAACAATCAAAAATGGGCAAAGCTATTCTACTGGCTAGCCATCAATATGAGGAAATCGAAACCTTTTGTAATCAAGTGCTCCTGTTAAATAAAGGTGAAACATCATTAAAAGGAGATTTACGAGATCTAAAACATGAAGATGGCCGAGTCGTTGTTACGTTGGATGATGATCAACAACTTCAGTATAAATATTTGGATGGCTTATTAGATATTAAAAAAGAAGGGAACTACACAGCCTACACCTTTGAAGATCGTTATAGTGCAGAAATCTTGGTGAATCAAGCAAGCAATCCGACATGTAAGATAGAACCAATTGGTCTAAGACGGTTAGTGGAGGAAAATGTATGATTAATCTTGTTTTATTTTCCCTGAAAAGACGATTTGTTAATAAAACCAACAAAGTCTTATTAATATTACTTGTTTGTTTAAGTGTTTTTGGTTTATTCTTTGACCAGATTGTTGAATTCTTTTCATCTGATGATCAGACAACCCTAATTCGCTTAGAGAATATTGATGAAAATCAATTTCTTCTCAATGCACTACATATTGAGGTGGATGAGTCGTCTAGCTTATCAATCTCTAGAGTGGATAATAACTTCTTAATTGAGAGTGAATCAATCTTATCGGATATTGAAAAGATTGAGCTTGAATCACTAATTTATCCTTATTATCAAGCACAATTAGATCCAAGCATTCAAGAAGTCTTAATTAACTATCGTCACCCTGAGATTGAATACAAAACAACCACACAGGAAAATTATCAACAGAAGCATGATAACTTATTCATGGTTATCACAATGATTTACTTTATGATGATTGGCTTTGCGGGGATGTTAGCCCAGGAAGTAGTAGCTGAGAAAACATCCAATATCTTAGAAATGATTGGGACGAGTGTGTCATTAAAAACTCATTACTATTCTAAGATTATCATTGGTTGGTTATCAATTTTGGGTCAGTTCGTTTTTGTGGGATCTGTCTTTGTTGGTGTTCTCTTGTTAAGAGTTTTATTTGATAATGGTCGTGGTTTATTACAGTTACTAGCAAAGTATAATTTTATAGATGCGCGCTATACCACAATCACATCAATGATCAAACAATTTCTTAGTAATACCAGTTCAATTACAGATTTACTGATATCACTTGTTTTCCTATTTATTGGAATATTGATTATTCAATTGATTCTTGTAGTAGTGTCTACCGGTGTGTCAAGTGTTGAAGAAGCTGGAGCTTTACAAAATCCATTTTATATTGGCTTACTATTTATGTACTATGGGGCCATGATTTTAAACAATTCAAGTTCAATGACATCTGGATGGGGTTTCTTTTTATCATTTCTTCCGGTTTTTTCGATGATCTTTATGCCTTCAAGAATTATGATTTATCCTGTGAGTAATTTCCAAATATTATTTGCTTTAATAATAAATGCTTTTGTTTTAATGTTTGTGATTAAACATGGCGAAAAAATCTATATTAACAATGTTTTGAACTTTAGCAGACGACACATTGTGAAAAAATGATCGTGTTGTGATTTAATGAAAATATTGTACAATCGAGATTCGTCCAATACGTCCTTAACTATTTGTCATTACCAAATTGAAAAATCACTTGTGAAAAAATCAAAAAATAAGTTAAAGTATATTAACTTTAGGTGTTGACAAACTTTGTGAGGGCAATATAATTAAGAACGTGAACAAGGGAGGAAATATCCAATTATGAAAAAACTCGTTCTATTATTAATTGTTGCTCTTATCGCATTGACATCGTGTTCAAGCGGTGGTGCAGCAGGTTCAAAGAAATATTCAGTCGGTTCTTACAGTATAACAAGCCCTATTGCAGATCGTAATAAAGTGAATGGTGAAAAAGTTCAAATGAACACAACCTTTGCGACGGTCTTAATGGCAGATGGTAAAGTAGTTAATGTAAGTATTGATACAGCACAAACAGATGTTGTGATTGATGAAACAGGAAAAGTTACACTTCCAGCAGAAACACCTACCAAGAACGAAAAGAAAGATGCATACAATATGAAGAGTGCATCTGAAATCGGAAAAGAATGGTACGAACAAATTGATGCATTAGAAGCAGCACTTATTGGAAAAACTGTTGAAGAAGTTCAAAACTTTGACTTAACAGAAAACAACACTGTTGCTGATGCAGACCTAGCGTCTTCAGTTTCTATTACAGTTAATGGCTACTTAGAAGTTGTCGCGCTAGCAATGGAGAATGCTAAAGAAGTTGAAGGCACTGTTGCACAAATCGGTTCTGCGGTAGAAACAGCGGTTTCTGATCGAGCAGTAGCTGATGGCAATCCTGGCAGAGTTCAATTCAATTCGACATATGGACATGTTGTCTTAGATGCCGATGGAAAAGTAATTCAAGCATTTGTTGACGTCGCTCAAAATAATGTTGAATACAATGAAAAAGGCGAATGGTCAGATTTCACAGCATTAGATTCTAAGAAAGTTCGTAAAGAAGACTATGGAATGGCCAATGCGTCTCAAATTGGTAAAGAATGGTATGAACAAGCAGAAGCTCTAGAAGAGTGGATGGTTGGACAAACTGTTGAAGAAATCAATGGTGTTGCTAAAGATGATTCTGGAAAAGCAACTGATGAAGCTTTAACATCAAGTGTCACTGTTGGTATCAATGATTATCAATCAATTGTTACTAAAGCATCAGAGAATGCTGTTGAAGTTAAGTAATAAACATCAATAGTAAAAAACAAGCCGAGTTTCACATACTGTGATCTCGGCTTTTTTTGTAAGAAACTAAACAAAGAAATAATTATTCTTATTTTTGATAGTTGCTCTTTTTAAGCGCTCTAAGATTTGAAGACCGCTTTATTTTGCTAAGCTCATCCAGGTTATTCTTAAGGACCTTTTCATTAGAGTTTAAATTTTGTGGTTCATAAAATATTTCATCCTTCACTTCATCTGGAAGGTACTGTATTTTATGCCAAATGTCACTGCGTGAATAATCATATTTATCTGCCTCATCAAGTGAAACCGGAGTTAATCTAAGATAATCAGGAGTCTGAGTAGGATTTGTCCTAATGCTATGAAGCGCCCTATCAATACCAATATTAGCTGATTTAGATTTAGGAGACAGGGCTAATTCAACCACCGCATTGGCTAACATAATTCGTCCCTCAGGAAAACCAACTCTTTTAGCAGACTCAATCGCAATCAGTACCCGTGAAACAAGTTGCGGATTAGCTAAGCCAATATCCTCATACGCAATCGTTAAAAGTCTTCTTTCAATAGAAATTAAATCATTCGCCTCAATTAGTTTTGCTAAATAATATAAACTAGCCTGAACATCACTGCCTCGAATACTTTTTTGAAAGGCTGATAATGTATCATAATAATTATCACCATCTTTACTAAAAGAAATATTAATTTTAGGCGCAATACTTACAAGCCCATCATAAGTAATAATATTATCTGATGCATTTAAAGCAGCCAGTTCTAATAAATTGAGTGCATAACGTGAATCACCATTACTATTATTAACAATTAATTCTAAAGCAGATTGCTCAATTGAAAGTTCATCGTTAAATCCCTTTGGATGTTGAAGCGCTTGATTAATAATTTGAGAAATGTTTTCTTTGGTGAGCGTTTTAAACTCAATTAAATGAGTCCTTGATCTAATGGCCGGGTTAATCGCAAATAAAGGATTGGCTGTAGTAGCACCAATTAATGTAATTAAACCGTCCTCTAGATGAGGTAATAGATTATCCTGTCGATCTTTATTAAGGCGATGAACCTCATCCATAATTAAAACTAAGCCATTACTCATCTTAGCTTCCATAAAGATCCCATCCAGTTCCTTTTTATTCCCAGTCACCGCATTAAACAAGCGATAAGGTCTTTGAAGTAAGTCAGCCAAAACCATGGCAGTTGTTGTTTTTCCAGATCCCGGCGGACCATAGAAAATCATTGAAAACAATGAATCATTTTCAACCATTTTTCTTAGGATACCATCTTGATTAAATAAATGTTCCTGACCCTTTATTTCATCTAAAGAAGTAGGTCGTATTTTAAAAGCTAAAGGTTCTTTCATACATCTATTTTAACCTATTTAATAAAATGTTAAAATAAGGATGATGAAAATAGTCGTTCAACGAACCTTAGAAGCCAGTGTTTTGGTCGAGAATAAACAAATTAGCTCAATACAAAAGGGTTTTTTGTTGTTGGTCGCCATTGAAAAAGATGATACAATAAGTGACCGTGAGTGGTGCGCTAAAAAAGTGAGCGGTTTACGTGTGTTTGAAGATGAAAACAACAAGCTAAATTTAAACATTCACCAAGTAAAGGGGAAGATATTATCAGTCTCTCAATTTACACTTGCCGGCAATGTCGAAAAAGGCAACCGCCCTTCTTTTACACAAGCCCAAACGCAAGAACTCGCAAAACAACAATTTGATGAATTCAACAACATGTTAAGGGCACATGGTTGTCATGTCGAAGAAGGACAATTTCAAGCAGATATGAAAGTACAATTGACCAATGAAGGTCCAGTTACTCTTATAATAGAGTCTAATGGGAGGAAATAATGGCAAAAAAATTAGATGGAAAGCAAATGGCAGCAGTCATTGTCGAAGAAGTAAAACAAGAAGTAACCAAAATTTTAAACGATAAAGAAGGAAGAGCACCGCATTGTGCCGTTTTATTAGTTGGAGATAATCAGGCCTCTAAAGCTTATGTCGCCAGCAAAGAAAAAATGTTTAAAAAAGTAGGCATGACTTCATCAGTGTATCGAATTGAAGCAGATGTTACTCAAGAACAACTTCAAGAAGTTGTGGACAATCTAAACCAAGACGAAGAGGTCGATGGAATTTTAGTTCAACTTCCGCTTCCAAAGCATCTAAACGCCAAACCAATTATTGAATCAGTAGACCCAACCAAAGATGTCGATGGGCTCACCATTGAAAATCAAGGGTATTTATTAAGAGATGAAGGCTTAAAACCATGCACACCATTAGGTGTCGTTGAATTACTTAAGCGATACGATATTCCAATCGCAGGCAAAAACTGTGTCGTCATCGGTCGATCTGATTTAGTCGGACGTCCAGCAGCCATGTTAATGTTAAAAGAAAATGCGACAATAACAATTACCCATTCAGGTACAGAGAATCTTAAAGAACACACCCAAACAGCAGAGATCTTAATCGTCGCTATGGGCAATGCTGGCTATATCGATGAGTCATATATTAAAGAGGACGCAGTTGTAGTCGATGTCGGAATACATCGAGTAGACGGAAAAATAGTCGGTGATGTCACTCAAGATGCATTTGATAAATCATCTTATTACACACCAGTACCAGGAGGTGTTGGTCCTATGACCATCGCAATGTTAATGTCCAATACCTTACTAGCCTACCAAAGGAGAGTCAATGCAACCCAAAGTTTATGATTTAGGTGATATTGTTCAAATGAAGAAACCTCATCCGTGTAAGCAATCCCCTTATTTTGAAATTGTTCGCATGGGTGCAGATATAAAGATTAAATGTCAGGGCTGTGGAGCTGTGATAATGTTTGATCGTTATGAGTTTAATAAAAAACTAAAAAAAGTAATTGAAAGAAAATCAGAGGAAATAAAAGAATGAGTTTAACAGCAGGAATTGTTGGTCTGCCAAATGTAGGCAAATCAACATTATTTAATGCGATCACTGAGTCGAGTGTGGAAGCTGCCAACTATCCATTTGCGACAATCGATAAAAATGTTGGCGTAGTTGAAGTAAAAGATAAAAGGGTCGATGATATCGCAACCCTTTTTCACCCTAAAAAGAGTATTTACACATATTTTGAATTCACCGATATTGCTGGTTTAGTTAAAGGTGCCAGCAAAGGAGAGGGATTAGGAAATCAATTTTTGGCCAATATCAGAGAAGTGGATGCTATTTGTCATGTCGTTCGCTGTTTTGATAGTAGCGATATAACACATGTCGAAGGACGTATTGATCCTATTGAAGATATTGAAATCATTGAATTGGAACTTCAACTAGCAGATCTTCAAACTGTGGAAAATAGATTATCAAAAGTAGAGAGAAAAGTTAAAAACACGAATGATTCTGAAGCTAAAATGGAATATAACTTACTTAAGAAGGCTCAAGACCTCTTATTATCAAATAAACCAGTTTCAATCTTAGAGAGAAACAAAGAAGAGGATGCATTGTTAAAAGGTTTCCATTTACTAACAGACAAACCTGTTATTTATGTCGCCAATATAGATGAGCAGTATGTATCAGATCCACATGAAAGTGACTATTTTAATCAAGTAGAAGCTTACGCCATTGAAAGAAACTGTCCAATAGTTGCCATCAGCGCTCAAATGGAACAAGAACTTTCAACCTTAGAGGAAGAAGAAAGTCAAATGTACCTAGAAGAGATGGGTGTGACTGAATCAGGATTAGATAAAATTGTAAGAACTTCATATAATATTTTAAACTTAAAAACTTTCTTTACAGCCGGAGAACAAGAAGTAAGAGCCTGGACCTTCCATGATGGAATGACTGCTTCAGAATGTGCAGGAGTCATCCATACTGATTTTCAGAGAGGTTTTATCCGTGCAGAAACATATGCCTATGAAGACTTAATGAATTATGGAAGTGAACTCTCAATCAAAGAAGCAGGCAAACTTCGCCTGGAAGGAAAAGAGTATAAAGCACAGGATGGCGACATCTTTCATTTCCGTTTTAATGTATAATTAACGATTTTTTAAGCAATAGTGAAAAAAAGAACAAAAAACCTTCCAAAACCATTGACAAATGTAAGGGCTTTTAGTATATTGTCTGTATATGAACTACCATTCAGATGAACGAACGTTCATGTTATTCTGTTTATATGGGGAAAGGGTGAAATTGTGAATTTAGAATTATTTTTAATCGTTTTAATAAATAGTCTCTTTGATGCGGCAGTGCTGGCACTGGCAACCTTCGGGATTACTTTAATCTTTAGAACTTCAAGCACGACCAACTTTGCGCAAGGGTCAATCGCTTCGTTTTCGGTTTATATCGCATTTATCATTTCAAACTCAATATACAGTACCTTAGATCCAAGTGTTGTCGATGCCTCAGCATGGTGGGTCTTTTTGGTATCCGTAGCAGTCAGTTTGTTATTTGGATTCCTATTAGGACTTATTGTTGATGTTGTCTTAATAAGAAACGCCAAAGACATTACACCAAGAGGGAAACAAATGATTACAATGGGACTAATTCTAGTCTTTGCGTCATTAATCGATATTATCTTTGGTGTATCTCCAATGAAGATGAAAGAACTATCATCTCAAAACTTAAACGTTAGTTTTAGTCAATTTGTATTAAATATTCCAATCCATAAAACGGTAGCTATAGTTGTCGCATTGATAGCATTAGCTGTATTATTTATAGCCTTAAGAAATACAAAATGGGGTCTTGGTGTACGCGCCACAGCCGCCAATGAAACAGTCGCCTCAATGATGGGAATAAATACCCATCTCATAACAGCACTTAGCTGGGGACTTGCTGGAGCCTTAGGCGCCTTAGCAGCAGCTTTCTATGCACCATTTGCAGGAAACTTAAATCCAAACCTGATGGGCAGTATCCAGGTCAATGGCTTCTTAGCACTCATATTAGGCGGTGCTTCAACCTTCTATGGTCCTGTTGTCGCGGCCATCATAATTCCTTTCTTAAACAACTATCTAGCCGTACCATTTACAAAGTGGTCTAGTGTACTGGTTTATGCAATTGTCTTATTGGTAGTATTATGGAAACCAAATGGACTCTTTGGTAAGAAAGTGATTAAGAAGGTGTAAATATGAGACAATTTAAAAATCAATTACCAGCTCAGTCTCCTGATGCCAAAAAACGCGAACAAATATTCAGACATCCTTATTTAAGTTTTATTTTATTAGGAGTCATTTTAATCTTAATTCTTTTAATGCAAACAAACGGATTCTTAGACATCGCCAGTTTTAGGGCAATCGGAGTTACATTAATTTATTTTGTAGCGGCTCTAGGATTTACATTGTTACTCGGATATTCAGGCCTAAACTCATTAGGAACAGCAGGCTTTATTGGACTTGGATCCTATTTAGCAGGATTACTTATTGCGAAACCAGGATATGACAACTTTGGTGAACTAATTGCTTACGGACTAGACATCGAACCGATTATTGGTTTAATGATTGGTATTTTAGTTGCGATTGTTATCGGTGGTGTAGTCGGCTTTATTTCATTAAGAATTGAAGGTCTATACTTAGCCATTGTAACCTTAGGACTTTCCGAAATATTTGTAGAAATATTTAGAAACTTAGGAAAATTCACAGGCGGAGTTGATGGCCGAATCGTTAATAGAGGATCATATCCTTCATTATTTGGTGTTTTTCCAGTTACTCGTGAAGTTGCCTTTATTATCTTAGCTGTTGTGATTGTGGTGGCGATGATCTTTGTTGTCAACTTAATTAAATCTCCAACAGGTCGCGCCATGTTAGCGCTTAAAAACTCAAGTTCAGCAGCTCAAGCGATGGGTGTTTCTATGTTGAAATATCGTCTAACAGCCTTCGTCCTAGCAACAGTCTTTGCTGTTGTTGCTGGTTATATGTATATGTTATTTTATCAATCGTCCTATGCCGATATTTGGACCTTGTCACTGTCTCTGAATATCTTAGCTGCGGTTGTTGTTGGTGGAGCCTTTAATGTATGGGGAGTTTTTGCGGGTACATTCTTAATCTTTGGATTTGACCTAGCAATCCTTCAAAACATTCAATTCTTTCAACAAAACTCAAATGCCTCCATTATCTTCAGCGGTGCATTGATTATATTAGTAGTCATGTTTTATCCCGGAGGAATTTCCCAAATGTTAGTTAATATTAAGAACTGGTATAACGAACGCCGATCTAAGAAATCGACTAGAAAGGATGCATATGCAAGAAATTCTGAGCTTAAACAAAAACAAGAAAAATTCATTAGTGAACAAGCTGCGAAAATTGGAAGATAAACAAGTTAAATTAGAAAACAGAATTCCTTATCTAGAAGAAAAGATGAATAAACGTCATCAACATCAGATTGATAAACTAGACTATAAGCAGAAACAAAAATTGCTCATCTTAGAACAAAATGCTTTAGGTAAAGAATACTATGAGTATTTAAAAGACGAAAAAATCCAAGAACAACGTCATGATTTATATGGAAAACTTCAAGAAGCACAACAAGAAGTAGACAAACTTGAGCAACAACAAAATGAACAAACAACTGCCCTAACACGCTTAGATGCTTTCAAAGTTAACATTGAAAACACTCGTAATGGATTAGGCGCAAACAAAATAACAAACCAAAGCAACATTATTTTAGTTGATGATGATTCAGTAGAATCCTATGAAAAAGACATCATTAAGAAACTAGAAGGACATCGTGACAGCTTACAAGTTGAGATCACTAAAACTCAAACAGCTCTTGACCAACTTGTCAGAGAAGAGCGCGATGAATCAAGTTTATATCGAAAATATGAAGATGAAGTAGCTGACTTTATTCACGGCTACTCATTAGTCAATGATTTATTAGGAGTCATTGTGGCTGATGGCGAATTACCAACTTTTAGTCAAACTGGTGAAGTAAGTTCTAATTTAAAGAAAACAAGCCAAATTCTTGATGAAGCTCTTTCTGAAGTGAATAGACAAAAAGCATTAATTGAAGAAAAACAAATTAGTGATGAAGAAGTATCAACACTTAGAAACACACATGAACAAAAGGTAAAAGAAATCTTTGATGCATATGATGAAGTTGCCAAGTCAATCGAAGTTGAATTTTCTGAAGATAAATATGAAGCATGGCAGAAACAACACAATACATTAAATGTAACAGGCTCAGCACAACAAATTGTTGAATCAAATAAAAAAGAATATGATCGTCAACAAGCATTAGCTGATGAGGAAATGAATAAACTAGTCACTTCTTTAAATGAACAGAAGCAACAAAAGATTGACAGTGTTGAACCTAAGATTAAATCACAACTACAAGACCTTGATAAAGAAATTGAGGAAGTGAAGAAAGAAATCGACCAAGAAACAGGCCAAACTGTTAATAATTTGAGAAACAAAGCAGACCAGCTTACCAATCCTCAAGAACAAACTCAGTTTAAACAAGTCCTTGACATGGTTGATAACCCAGAAGACAACACACAGTTATTTGTATCCAATTTAACGATGCAATTTGGTGGTCTGAAAGCTGTTAATGATCTTTCATTCCATGTTAATCGTAATGAAATTTATGGTCTCATCGGACCGAATGGTGCCGGAAAAACAACCGTCTTTAACTGTATTACACAATTCTATAAAGTTACAGATGGAACAATGTTATTTAAAAACGATCAAGGTCAATTAATTAACTTAACAGACTATAAAGTTCATGAAGTCATTGAACATGGAATAGTTCGTACTTTCCAAAATATTGAATTAATTGGTGAAATTTCTATTCTTGACAACATGTTGGTCGGAGCTCATTCAAGTTACCGCACTGGATTCTTTGAACACCTACTCCATTTACCAGCACTTCAAGCGGAGGAGTTTCAAAAAAGAACAAGAGCTCTACAAATATTAGAAAAATTAGGCTTAAGTGATGTTCAAGACCAACAACCCGTCGGCCTGCCGTATGGTGTTTTGAAGCGCATTGAACTTGCTCGTACCTTAATGTTAGAACCAAAACTAATCATTTTGGATGAACCAGCAGCTGGTCTAAATGAAGCTGAGACTCTTGAATTAGCAGAACTTATTCGCGATATACGGGATACATTTGATGTCACTATCTTCTTAGTTGAGCATGATATGGGCTTAGTTATGAGTGTCTGTGATCGCATCACAGCCATAAGTTTTGGTAAACACTTAGCAACTGGTTCGCCTAGCGAAATCCAAAATCATCCACTTGTTCAAGAAGCATATTTAGGAGGACAAGGAAATGAGTAATATTATTGAAGTTAGAAACCTTGTTGTTGATTATGGCTATATTAGAGCCATCAAGGGAATAAATATGAATGTTCAAGAAGGCTCAATTGTAGCTATTCTTGGAGCAAATGGTGCAGGAAAAACAACAACCATTCGTACTATTTCAGGCGTTGTTAAGGCAAGTGCTGGTGAAGTTTTGTATAAAGGCGAGAATATCGTCAATCGCCATCCTTACAAAATCGCAGGCCTTGGTTTATATCAATCACCTGAAGGACGTATGATTTTAAACGGCTTAACTGTTGAGGAGAATTTACTCGTCGGAGCTTATTCATTAAAGCCTGAAGTTCGTGATGGCAAAACAATTTCTGTAAAAGATTTAAGGAAAGAGCTCCTTGATAAAGTGTATAACTACTTCCCAATATTAAAAGAACGACACCGCCAAGAAGCCATGACGCTTTCAGGCGGCGAGCAACAAATGTTGGCCATAGGTCGGGCTTTAATGGGAAATCCTACGGTGCTACTGCTTGATGAACCATCACTTGGTTTAGCACCCTTAATAGTGCAGGAAATTTTCAAAATTATTGCGGAAATTAAAAGAGATGGCAAAACAATCTTAATTGTTGAGCAGAATGCACTACAAACACTCAAGATTGCGGACTATGCCTATGTATTAGAGGTCGGAAAGATTTCTAAACAAGGGACAGGCGAGCAATTATTGAATGACAAAGAGTTAGTAAATGCCTATTTAGGTATTTAATAAAAAAAGAAAGAAGGAAAGGAAAAGTAAAATGAAAAAACTTTTTAGAATTCTTGCAGTTTTAATCATTACATTAGCGCTAGTTGCCTGTGGTGGCACTACAAATGGCGATTCTAATGGTGGTGAAACAGCACAAGGTGTTACTGATACTGAAATCTTAGTCGGTAATACAGCCAGTACTTCAGGAGACTACAACGCAATTGGGATCCCATTCTCACAAATGATTGCAGCAGTTTTCGAAGAATACAACGATGGCGGCATTGGTGATGGACTTATCAATGGACGCACAATCAACTACATCCACTACGACGACCAGTCAGATGCAGCAACAGGAAAGGCTCAAGTAGAGCGTCTTGTTGAAACTGACAAAGTCTTCGCATTAGTTGGTCACTTTGGTACATGGACCGTTTCTCCAACTGTTCAATATCTACGTGATTATGGAATTCCTATGGTTCATGCAGCCACCGGAACAAATGATCTGTACTTTACAGATACTCCTGGAAACCCAATCATGGCTATCCAACCAATCTACCGTACGGATGGACGTGTAATGACAGCTCGTGCCTTTACTTGGGAACCTGCTTATGACGGCTCAGTTCTTAAGGATGATGCAGTTATCGCTGTTGCTTATACAGACGATAATGTTGGTCAATCAATTTTAGCTGGAGTTGATGAAGAACTTGCAAACTTTGAAGCTGATGGAAAATCATTTGAAGTTAAGAAATATCCAGGCAGTGTTGAAAATGCTGGTACTATTGCAGCACAAATCAAATCAGACAATGTCGATAGTATTATCATCGCTTCTAACCAACCGTTTTTTGAAGCACTTCTACCTGATTTAAACTCAAACGAAGTAAAAGCGCCTATCTTTACATCTTATGTAAATGCTGACGTTAAACACGTTAACCAAGCTCAAGCAAATGTGGGTTCAATCTACATGAATGGTTGGTATGACGATGTTCAATCAGAATACGATGAGTTTGAAAGAATTATTGATAATTACAGCGAACTTTCAGATACAGAAAAAGCTGATCTAAAAGAATCTACACATGCTAAATCAGGTTATGTAGCAGCAACTACATTTATCGAAGGTTTACGCCGTGTTGGTGAAGATACTCTTAGTTGGGATAACTTCATCGCAGCTATGGAATCAGATGCAATTGATCTACTTCTAGCTGGTGGTGTTGATTACCGTAATGGTCAACGTATCGGTACTGATACAATGTCACTTTGGGAATACCAACGTGATACTCACGAAATTCAAGCAGTCGATGCTTTGAAATCTATTCCAGAAATCGCTGGACGTGACTAAGAATTAACCAAAGAGCTGTAACTCTACGAGCTACAGCTCTTTTTTTGTTGTGTAATATAAAAACTTAATCAGTAGAATTAGAAAGCGCTTTTTAATATGATATAATTAAGCCAACAGGAGGATTTGACATGAAATTAATCTTAGCAATCGTTAGTAACGATGATAGTTCATCTGTCTCTTCGGCTCTTACTAAAGAAAACTTCCAAGTCACTCGACTGGCAACAACAGGCGGTTTTCTTAGAGCGGGAAACACCACATTAATTGTGGGAACACAAGATGACAAAGTTGAAAAATGTATTGAAGTCATTGGTTCTGAGAGTAAACAGAGAACCGAAATTGTTCCTTCAACTGCTTCTTATGACATTGGGCGCTATGCCTCATTCCCGGTTGAAGTTCAAGTGGGCGGCGCAACCATATTTGTGCTCGATGTTGAACAGTTTATTAAGTTATAAAAAATAGTAGGAGGAACTATGTATTTATTTGATGAATTAAAACAAAAGCTAGAGAACAAACGTATTAAAATTGTATTTCCAGAAGGACATGATATCCGTGTCCTAAGTGCCTGTGTCGATTTACATAAGGATGGGTATGTTGACCCAATCGTCGTTGGTAATCGTGAAGCAGTCACTAAACTAATTTCTGAAAACCAGTTTGACGTTAAGGGTATGACTTTTATTGATAATGAACATTATGATGATATTGAAAGCTTAGTGAAATTATTTGTTGAAAGACGAGCTGGAAAGATTTCTGAATACGATGCTCGTCGGTTATTACTAACCAACAAGAATTATTTCGGAACAATGTTAGTCTATGCTGGAAAAGCAGATGGTTTAGTTTCCGGTGCTGATAACTCAACAGGAGATACCATTCGCCCAGGTCTTCAAATCATAAAAATGAAACCAAGTTATAAAAGAACCAGCGGAATCTTCTTCTTAGTTAAAGGCGAAGAAAGATTGTTAATGGCAGACTGTGGAATCAACATAAACCCAACAGCTGAAGATTTGGCTGAAACAGCGTGCATAACTGATACAACAGCAAGACAATTTGGAATTGATCCAAAGATTGCGTTATTATCATTTTCAACCAAAGGTTCAGCTAAATCAGAAGAAACCGAAAAAGTTATTAAAGCATTAGAAATTGCTAAAGAAAAATATCCAGATCTATGCATTGATGGTGAATTACAATTTGATGCTGCTTATGTGCCAGATGTCGCAAAAAAGAAAGCACCAAACTCAGCCGTTGCTGGAAAAGCAAACGCCTTTATCTTCCCAACACTTGATTCAGGCAACATCGGCTATAAAATCGCTCAAAGATTGGGCGGCTATGAAGCAGTCGGCCCGGTACTACAAGGTTTAAACAAGCCAGTAAATGATTTATCTCGTGGCTGTAATCAACAAGATGTTTATAACCTAGCCTTAATTACCGCTGTACAAGCGATGGAGGACTAATATGGATCTATTTGATCTTATTCAAAGCCAATTATTTAACCAAAACACAATGGAAGAGCTTGCTGTTGATACAAAAGCAGAACCAAAACAGGTTGAGCAGTTAACTAAACTTGCTATTCCAACAATGCTTGAAGCCCTTCGTAAAAATGCCAGTGACGAAGAAGGAAAACAATCGTTAGATCGTGCATTGGATGATCACCAAGAAGACCCTTCTGACTTATTAGGTTTCTTAAAAGGAGCAGACCAAGAAGATGGGGATAAAATCCTTAATCATATGTTTGGCAACAATCGTGAACAAGTCACAAACAACTTAGCTAAAAACTCAGGTTTAGATCTTGGTACAGTTATAAACTTACTAACTAAATACGCACCAATGATTCTAAGCTTACTTGCTTTATCAAAAACAAATACGCAAAAAGCACCAACAACCCAAAGGAAGAAAACAGGAATGGACTTAACGGATATTCTTGGCGACTTAACAGGTCGCACTAAAAAAGCTACCGAGGAAAGTAATGATGGTGGCTTGCTTGATGGCTTAAAAGATATTTTAGGTGGCTTTTTAGGATAATATAACGAACTAGTTGATAAATGATACAATAAAGCCAAGGAGGAAACATGGAATATCTAAAATTAAATAATGATTTATCAATTCCAATAGTTGGCTATGGAGTCTACAAAATAGATGATCATGATGAATGTGTACAATCAGTCTTAGATGCAATTGAGGTTGGATATAGATTAATCGACACAGCTCAACTCTATGTTAATGAAGAAGCAGTCGGTGAAGCGATTAGAAAGAGCGACGTCCCGCGTAAAGAATTATTTGTCATCACAAAAGTCTGGCCTGATAATGCTGGATACGACCAAGCAAAAAAATCGATTCAAGATTCGATTCAAAAACTTGGACTAGACTATGTCGATTGTATTATGATTCACCAACCTTTTGGTGATTATTATGGGACCTACCGAGTCTTAGAAGAATTGTATGAACAAGGTGTTATTAAATCTGTTGGGGTAAGTAATTTTTATCCATATCGACTCATTGACCTGATTCACTTCAACAATGTTGTACCTGTCATTAACCAAGTAGAGGCTCATGTCTTTGCTCAAAGACTTGATGAAAAAGAATTTATGGATGAACATAATATTGTCATGCAGGCATGGTCACCACTTGCTAGAGGTCAAAACAATCTATTCAAACACGAATTATTAACCAAGATAGGAAATAACTACAACAAGACCCCTGCTCAGATTGCTTTAAAATATCTAGTTCAAAACAAAATTGCTATTATCCCTAAAACTATTCGTAAAGAACGAATGAAAGAAAACATCGATCTCTTTGATTTCAATCTAACTGATGATGAACTAGCTCAAATCAAAGAATTAGGGACAACCCACAGAATAACAGATCACACAGATCTAGAAGTAGCTAAAGGCATTATCTACCGAGAGTATTAACTCTTGGTTTTTTTATAAAAATCGTAAGGATCAAACAACATAAAAATGACAAAGGCTCTAATTGTTGTGAATTCATCCCCATTGTTTACACAGTACCAAAAAACTTAGAATCCTTTTTTTAAAAAACTATAATTATTTATTAATATTTTTAGGAACATCCTATTTACTTGACTATAAAGACTCATGAAGAAGGAGTCTTAACAAGAATTATGTAAACGATATCCAAGTTTATAAAAAAAGAACCGTCGGGGTGACGGGGATAGCTCGGTAAATATGAGAAACCGCTGTTAGTAAAAACATACGCTAACAAGTATGCTTAGTTCCCAAGAAACTTTTTACACTGTTGAAGAAACAGTCTATCGAGGTGCCTAAATGTCGCGATTGTAGTCTTTAATCCACTTAGGTTGAGAATGCTGACTGCAGCCTGAACATCCATCAGACTTTCTGTTTTTAAAAGATCTATACACAGAGAAACCAATGGCGATGGAAATAATACTAATTATTATGAAATCAGCTATAGTCATGTGCCACACTCTCCTTTCTTCCTAGTTTACTTATAATATAAACTACGGATAAAATCAAGGCGAATATTGAAAGCACCATGAATAATGACTGGTAATCAATACTCAGTGTTTCTGGAATTTCGCGATTCAATAGATCTAATGTCTGAGGTACCACGAAATTTGTGCCCACTAGCACTAATCTTCCAACTTGATAGGTAATTAAAGAAACCCCATATGCTAATGAGGTTTGGAACCCAATAACAATCAGGGTGGCTTTTGATGAACCTAACTCCTTCTTCATTGCTCCTATTGCTGCTACACATGGACTAGAGAATAAAATAAAGAAAATAAATGACAACGCACTAAGCTGAGAAAACACAATCGGAATGCTGCCTGATAAACTAGCAAATGTACTTACAACCACTTCCTTGGCGACCATGCCTGAGATAGCCGCAGTGACTGGAGCCCACGAATCACCAAATCCTAATGGAATAAAAATGAAACGAAGCATATTTCCGATATTAGCCAAGATTGAATGACTAATTTGCTCATCACTCAAGAATTGGAAATCTAAACTAAAATGAGATAAAACCCATAAAATGGTCACAGCAACAAAGATAACTGAACCAGCCTTCTTAACAAATCCCTTTGCTTTATCCCACATATGAATCAGAAGTGATTTAATTGTAGGAATCTTATATTCAGGTAATTCCATAATAAACGGACTAGGGTGTCCACTAAATAGTTTAGTCTTCTTAAGAATTAATCCAGTAATAACGATAACTAAAAACGAGAATAAGTAAATAAAGGGGCCAATCCAAGCCATGGTTGGAAATAAAATCGAAATAAACATCGCGAAAATTGGAACCTTAGCAGAACACGGAACAAAAGGTGTTAAAAGAATCGTCATTTTGCGGTCATTCTCACTCTCGATTGTGCGAGTAGCCATAATACCTGGGATACTACAACCAGTCCCAATAAGCATCGGAATAAATGAACGACCCGACAAACCCAAACGTCTAAATGCTCTATCTAAGATAAACGCAACACGTGCCATGTAACCAGTATCTTCTAATATTGATAGAAGCAAAAACAAAACAAATAATTGAGGCACAAATGTAAAGATTGCCCCAATAGAATTAAAAATTCCATCAACAACAAGAGATCTGACCCAATCAGAGGTATTCACAGCCATTAAAAAGTTATTCAAATGCTCACTAATAGTAGCAATCAATGACTCCATAAACTGGATTCCATAATCACCAACAGTAGTAATAGAAATATAATAAACAAACCCCATAATCACAAAGAAGATAGGTAAACCTAACAAGCGATGAGTAAGCACTTTATCTATCTTCTCGCTCGCTGTTTGTAACAAATCTTGTTTCTTGCTACTCTCCTGAATGATTTCAGTAACTTTGTCATATCGTTGAGAAATAATAATTGCTTCTGAGTCATCATCATATTTCTTTTCAATCGGCTTAATAATATTATCAATCAACCCAAGCTTATGATCATCAAGATGTAATAATTCAATCGCATGCTCATCACGCTCAAACACCTTTATTGCATCAAAACGTAAAGTGGGTTGAAACTTATTAATATGTGATTCAATTAAAGCAATTGCCTCTGACACATCCTTGGTAAAACAATTTAATCTAGATGGCTTAGGATAAATATTAAGTAGCATACTAACCAAGTTGTCAATTCCTTTACCATGTTTCGCAATAACTTCAACCATTTTAGTATCCAATAATTTGCCCAATGTATTTAAATGGATCTCATCTCCACGAGATTTAACAACATCCATCATATTCAAAACAACAATCACCGGAATCTTGAGTTCCAACAACTGTGTCGTTAAAAACAAATTACGCTCAAGATTACTAGCATCAACAACATTGATGATGGCATCAACTTCCTCATTTACCAAGAAGTCACGAGCAATAACTTCTTCTAAAGAATAAGGAGAAAGAGAATAAATCCCAGGCAGATCAACAATTGTAATTTTTTTATGTTTCTTAAGAAGTCCTTCCTTCTTTTCAACAGTCACACCCGGCCAGTTACCAACATGTTGGGCACTGCCAGTTAACTCATTGAAAAGGGTTGTTTTACCGCTGTTAGGATTTCCAGCTAATGCGATTTTCATAATTCAACAACCTCTACATCTATATTTTTTGCGTCTTCCTTACGGAGAGAGAGCTCATATCCCCTAACACGGATTTCGATAGGGTCACCCAACGGTGCCACTTTTTTAATAACTATAATTTGTTTCTTAGTTAAACCCATATCCATCAACCGACGACGAATATGTTTTTCGCCATTAATCTTAAGAATAAAGACAGGTTGACCTATTTCAGCTTGTGATAAATTCATAACAGACCTCGAATGTTAGCTTCCTCTAACCTTTTCCACAGTATTTTATGCTATTGTGAGTATATTGTCAAGACTTATTATCACGATAAATAATGATAATCATTATCAATATCACCAAATAAAAGACGTTCCCTTTATTCTGTCTAACGACAATGTCTACTTAACACACACATTAAATTTAAAATAAAGCTTCTAAGTGCTATAATAAGAAGGTAAATGAGAGGATTATATGAGAATAGGACAATCAAGTGATATTCATCAATTATCCAGTGATCGCCCCTTAATTTTAGGTGGAGTTGAAATAGAATCAGACAAAGGATGTGACGGGCATTCTGACGCTGATGTTTTAGTTCATGTAATCGCTGAAAGTATTTTAGGAGCCTTAGCCTTAGGTGATCTAGGAAAACATTTCCCAGATACTGACCCAAAATACAAAGGAATAAGCTCACTAATTTTATTAAAACAGGTCATTCATTTGATGAAAGAAAAAAATTACAAAATTGGCAACATAGACGCCTTAGTTATTATTGAAGAGCCTAAGTTAGCTCCATATTTAGAACAAATGAAAGAAAAGTTATGCCCTATTTTAGAAATAGAATTTAACCAAATTAATTTAAAAGCAACCAGAGGCGAAAAGCTAGGTTATATTGGTCGTGGCGAAGGTGTCATGGCTCAATGCGTAGTATTATTGAAGGAGAGATAAAATATGTCAAAAGTAAGAGTTCGATATGCACCAAGCCCAACAGGAAATTTACACATAGGAAACGCAAGAACAGCTCTATTTAATTATTTATACGCCAAACACCACGATGGTGACTTTATTTTAAGAATCGAAGACACAGACATCGCCCGTAATGTTGAACACGGTGAACAAAACCAAATCGAAGGTTTAGAATGGATGGGCATTTACGCCGACGAATCCCCATTAAAACCAAATGAGAAATACGCACCATACCGACAAATGGAACGTTTGGACATGTACAGAGGAATTGCTGAATATTTAGTAGACCAAGGATTTGCCTACAAATGTTTTTGTACGCCAGAAGAACTGGAAGAAGACTACCAAAAACAGAAAGACGCTGGACACGCATCAACTCGTTATAATCTAAAATGTTATAACCTAGACCCACACGAAGTAAAAGAGAGAGAAGAACAAAAGCTTCCATACACAATCCGACTTCATGTTCCAGAAGGCAGAGTCTACGAATTTGAAGACATGATCCGCGGACATGTTTCATTTGAATCAAAAGACATGGGCGACTGGGTTATCGTTAAACAAAACGGCATCCCAACCTACAACTTCGCAGTCGTCGTCGATGACCACTCAATGGAAATCACGCACGTCCTACGAGGTGAAGAACATTTATCAAACACACCAAAACAATTAATGATTTACGACATGATGGGATGGGAATCCCCACAATACGGCCACATGACCTTAATCGTCAACGAAAATCACAAAAAACTAAGTAAACGTGATGAATCAATCATGCAATTTATTGAACAATATAAAGATGCTGGCTACTTACCAGACGCCATGTTTAACTTTTTATCATTATTAGGTTGGTCACCAGAAGGTGAAGAAGAAATCTTCTCACACCAAGAACTAGTGAAAATCTTCGACGAAAAACGACTATCCAAGTCCCCTTCAATGTTCGATAAAGATAAGCTTACATGGATCAATAAAGAATACATGAAGACACTAAGCGACGAAGAAATAATCACCCTAGTCAAACCGTATTTAAAAGATATCAACAAACCATCAGAATGGTTAGATACCTTTATTCTTCTTTACCGCGATCAAATCGGATATGCATCCGACATTGTTAATTACGTCGATATGTTTTTAGAAGACGTCGAAATAACACCAGAAGCTAATGAAGTTTTAGAATGGGAAACAACACCAGTTATTGCCAAAGTACTTTTAGATAATCTACCAACAGAATGGACTGTAGAAAATCTAAAAGAAGCCTTTAACGTCGTTAAAAAAGAATCCGGTGTAAAAGGCAAACCATTATTTATGGGCTTAAGAGTTGTCACCAGTCATCAAAACCATGGCCCAGACTTAATGAACACGATGTATTTACTAGGAAGAGACACCCTAAAACAAAGACTTGAAAGCTATGTCAGTAAGCATTAATAAAAAACTAACTGAGATAAAAGTTCTCAGAGACCCAGTCCATGAATATATCCGAATCTCTGACGAAGTTATTTGGAATTTAATAGACACTAAAGAATTTCAACGACTCCGACGTATTCATCAGCTAGGCGGAACTTATCAGGTATATCACGGAGCTGAACATTCCAGATTTTCCCACTCCTTAGGCGTCTATGAGATATCCAGAAGAATGGTTGAAGAAGTCAAAGGACTTAAAGAAAATCTGACTGTATTTGAACAGATTTCACTCAAATGTGCCGCCCTTCTACACGATGTAGGACACGGTCCCTTTAGTCATGCCTTTGAATCCGTCACAAACACCAACCACGAAATCATGAGCATTGAAATTATTTTAGGAGAGACTCAAATCAATCAGGTCCTTAAATCATACGATCCTAAATTACCATCCGCCGTCGCAAGCATCATCAACCATCAACATCCAAAAAAACTACTCACACAATTAGTGTCAGCCCAAATGGATGCCGACAGGATGGATTATTTACTCAGAGATTCATTCTTTACAGGCGTTTCCTATGGCCATTTCGACCTAGAACGAGTTCTAAGAACACTACTCATCCACAACGACAGAGTTGTCGTCAAAGAATCAGGCATCAATGCCGTCGAAGATTACATCATGGCCCGCTACCAAATGTACTGGCAAGTGTATTATCACCCGGTCTCCAGATCATTTGAAATCATGTTAACAAACATGTTTAGAGCCATTAAAGATGTATACCAAGTTGACCCTGAGCACATCAAACTACTCACACCATTCTTTATTCCATTTATAAACGGTAAAGTCGTCAGTGTTGAAGACCACTTAAATTTAGATGAACCAACCTGTTACTATGGATTCAAAACGCTAAGTAAAAACCCTAAATATAAAACACTTCAAGACTTAGCAAGACGTTTACTTGACAGAGATTTATTTAAATATGTCGATTACGATGAAACCATCAAAGAAAAACTAGAAAAACTATTACTTCAACAAGGCTATGATTCAAAGTATTATCTAGGATCAGACAGTATGAGACAAAGACCGTATATCCCATATAGATTAAACAATGAAGATAATCTCATTAGTATTCTACTCAGAGATGGAACAGTCGCAGAAATAACTAAAGTCAGCCCAATTGTTGAAGCAATGGCTGACGCAAAATTAAAAGAAGACAATAAGATATTTAGCATCAAGGAGATATTCGATGAACTTTAAAAAAAGAAGACAAAAAGTATTTGAAACATTAAACAACAATGAAATGGCTCTATTTTTTGCCGGAAAACCAGTCAGAAAATCAGCCGACGCAGACTACCCATTTGAAGCCAATCGTAATTATTATTACCTAACAGGGATAAATGAACCTGAAGGTGTTTTAATGTTAATCAAACGAGAAAACAAAAACCAAGAAACTCTTTATATTAGAGACATAAACCCTGATATGGAAAAATGGATTGGTCGCTTTGTTCAACTTAAAGATGCCAGAGAAATATCTCAAGTTGATATGGTTAATTTCGTCAGTAATTTTAAAACACAATTTCAAACTTATTTATCCAGATCAAAAATAGAAGCACTCTATTTAGACTTAGATCGCCAACAAATGGACACAAGACCCTTTGAATCTGAGCTTTTCTTTGAAGAGATTAATAAGAATTATCCAGCACTACCTATTAAAAACAGTTACTTTGAAGTTGCCCGCTTAAGAACAATCAAAGATGAAGACGAAATTAAATTAATTAAGGAAGCCGCAGAGATTACAAACCAAGCCATTGAATACGCCATCAGCAATATGGAACCAGGCGATTATGAATACGAAATTCAGGCCGACTTCCTCTATGTCTTAAACAAAAACAATGCATCCGAAATGTTTGACACAATCATGGCCAGCGGAAAGAATGGGCCAATCCTTCACTATGTTGAAAACAATGCCCAAACTCATGATAACGATTTAATTTTATTTGACTTAGGAGCCAAAAAGAATCATTACGGCGCCGATATTTCAAGAACATATCCAGTCAATGGTAAATTCACAGAAAGACAGAAAGAACTGTACAATATCGTTCTAAAAGTTCAAGAAAAAGTTACCCAAGCCGCAAAACCCGGAGTAACACTCCAAGACTTAAACCAAATTGTCATAGATTACTACAAAGAAGAGTTACCAAAAGTAGGGCTAACACAACCAGTCGCAACCTATTATTATCATTCAGTATCTCACTTCTTAGGTCTAGATACTCATGATATTGGCCAAATCATAGGCGAACCACTTCAAGAAAACCAAGTCATTTCCAATGAACCGGGTCTATATGTTCAAGATGAAAACATAGGCATCCGAATTGAAACAGACTTACTCATTACAAAGGATGGATGTATTGATTTAGCTCCGCAGATCAAAAAGAGTGTCGATGACATTGAAGCATTTATGAATCGATAAGAAACCAAAATAAAAGTATAAGAAAAAGAATACACAACCTAAGTAAATTCATTGTTTAACTTAAGCATGGATTTACTTTTTTCTTTAGTGTTTATGAATATTTTAAAGACATAATCTCAACAACTATAGAAGGATTTAAAAATTCATCCTCATTGGTCACAATAAAGAGCATTCTATTAAATAGAAATCATTTTGCACATTATTTCATTAATAATTTAACGAATACTAGGCTATTATATACTAAAAAATAATAGTTTAACTACAAAATCAATATATAGTTGATTTAAATAAAAAATGTTAATATTAAAATAACAATTATGCGCACATGATGATAAGTGCAAATACATAGATTTTAACCAAGGATTTATCTAATAGTAATAGAGTCAATCGTAGTATCAATCCTTTTGTGTAAACTCAACTTTGTAAGTAAGTTGTGGATGGATATTTAAACAGATTTGTTAAGTGATGATCAAAAATCAAAAACAACTTGCTGTTGTACTAGTTCCAATCGTTATCCGTTATTAAAGTGGGAGGTGTTGAGAGAAAATCATATTGATGTTTTGTTGGTGCAATGTCGCAAAATATCAAAAATGTGTTTCAGCAACCTGTTTAATGTAAGTGAAAGGTAGTTGAAAGAATGAGACAACATAACCTTATTAAAACATCAATTTTTTCATTAGTCATTGGTTTGATTTTAGGATCGATTTATTAATATTTCTATACATCAGGCTATTTTGGCACACCACAATATGGATGGGACTTACTTGGTTTATTTATACTTGATTTTGTTCATCCATTAACCATTATTACAATAATCGTTGCAGGATTGATAGTTTATGCAATTTGGAAGAAGCCAGTACATATCGAAAACTTAAACTTAAACCAGTACCAAAAGATTATGCTCTTCACAACAACCGCATTAACAATTTTAATAGTTTATGTCTATCTTTATAATAGAAGTTTGTTTGATATTCTGATTTTCTTTTATTTCGTGATTATTGGGTTTGTAGTTTCTTACTACTTTATTTCAAAGATATTTGAGTATAAACCAGAAACTACATAGATATTGTCTAAACAGACCGGCTATTCATCAAAGTCGGTCTGTTTGATTAATATATTTATGAGTCGATAAAGACAAAGCCAACACAGTTTGGCTTTTATTTAGCCACAAAACAACAACAATAAAAGACGCTACAAAAGACAGTTATATTTAAACGGTTTAATAGTTAATTATATCTTCACAGTTATCATACTTGACAAGCTATTTTAATCACTTATAATATCGAGGAAAGCCGTTGTTGTGGAGGTATCCATGAAGTTAAAGATTACAAAAATCGACAATTTAAAAACAGATATCATCCATGACGATTCAGCAATCATTACACGTGATAAAAACAAGCTTATTGTTGAAAGCAAAAACATTAAGTGTGAGTTTGAGAAAAATGGAATGTATTTATTGAGAAAAACTCACGAGAGTACAACCGAGGGACTATTTAATTTATTAAGTAGAACACGAATGTCAGTAGAAACAGAGTATGGTCAAACACTATTTGATGTTAAGACACTAAAGTATGAATATAACGACTCTGACATTGATTTGAAATATGAACTCTATAGTAACTCACAACTCGTTGACACTTTTCACTTTCATTTTTTATTAAAAAGAGAGGACGGGATTGAAGGATATGCCTAATAGATCATTACAAGATGTCGCTGAAAAAGTGATGAAAAGAAAAAAGAAACCTGTAGACTTTAGAAAGTTATGGGATGACGTATGTAAAGAAGTAAACTTTACTGAGTCAGAAAAGAAAAGTAAGATGGCGAAGTTCTATAATTCTATGACCTTAGATTCAAGATTTATTCAATTAGAAAAGAATACTTGGGGTCTGAAAAGTCGCCAATCATACAGTAAAATCAAAGTTAACATCGAAACACTAGAACTTGATGATGAAGATGATTTAGATTTTGAAGACTTAGTAGACGAGAACTCTGATTCTTATGATTCAATCTCACTTGACACATATTAAACACCTTTCAGGTGTTTTTTCTTAGGAGGATACAATGCTAAATAAAGTAAGAAACGAAATGAAAAACCAACAACTAGACGGTTTATGGATAACTGATCCAAACAGTCTAAACTATCTATTTGAGATAGACATCGAAACCGGCGAGAGATTCATAGGTGTCTATATAACCCAAACATCAGTCAAACTTGTCTTAAACAAGCTATTTACAACTAACAAACTCGACATCATTTACTATTATGACCATCAAGACATCCATTCAATCATCGCAAGGCTCACATCAGGAACAAAAATCGGATTAGACAAAACAATGCAAGCACAGTACGCACTAAACCTCATTAATAACCACCCTGAAAAAGAATTCGTAAACGGAAGTGACTGTGTCGATAAACTAAGAGCCATCAAAACAAAAGAACAAATAAATAAAATGATCAAAGCATCAAAACTAAACGACACCATCATGGAAATTATTCGCGATGAACTAGAAGTAGGCATGACTGAAATACAAATCAGAGACCGCATCGAAGAACTATTCTACGAATACGGAAGTGAACCATGCTTTACAACAATTATTGCCTTTGGGGACCACGGCACCGACCCTCACGCCATTCCAACAAATAGAATTTTAAAAGAAAATGAATCCATCATTATTGACATGGGTTGTAAAGTCGACGATTACTGCAGTGATATGACAAGAACATACTTCATGAACAGTAACCCAATTCAAGAAATCTATGACCTAGTCCTTGAAGCTAACACCAAAGCCATTGAAGCCATAAAACCAGGTGTAACCTTCAGTGATATCGATAAAGTCGCCCGTGATATTATCACAAAAGGTGGATATGGTGACTATTTTACACACCGCTTAGGACATGGCATAGGACAAGAAGTCCACGAACCCTATGATGTCTCAGCCTCAAACCATCAAAAAGTTTTACCAGGCATGTGTTTCTCAATTGAACCAGGCATTTATAAACCAAAAGTTGACGGAGTCCGCATTGAAGACCTTGTTTATATTAATGAACAAGGAACAGCCGAAGTCCTAAATCATGTACCAAAAAATAAACCAGTACTAAAAAAGTAAATTTATATCTTGTACAAAACACAAAGCTTTTGTATAATGGAAAAGGGCCAAGCTCCTATAAGGAGTGGCTTTTTTATTTTTAAACGGAGGTGTAAATATGAGTAAATATGTCTTTATAACAGGTGGAGTCGTCTCAGGAATCGGAAAAGGGATAGTCGCCACATCATTAGGTCGACTACTAAAAAACAGAGGATTAAAAGTTTTCCTACAAAAGTTTGACCCATATATAAACTTTGACCCAGGAACAATGTCACCATATCAACATGGTGAAGTTTTCGTCACCAAAGACGGCGCAGAAACAGACCTAGACATTGGACACTATGAACGATTCATCGATGAAGAATTAACTCAAAACGCAAACATCACAACCGGCCGTGTATACATGAATGTCATAGACAAAGAGCGACGCGGTGAATATAATGGCGCAACAGTTCAAGTTGTTCCTCACATTACCGACGAAATCAAACAAAAGATATACGACGCCTCAAAAGAATACGAAGCCGATGTCGTAATAACAGAAATCGGTGGCACAGTCGGCGATATTGAATCACTCCCATTTATAGAAGCAGTCAGACAATTTCACGGTGAACACGAAAAAGATGATGTCGTCATAATCCACACAGCCCTAGTCCCTGAAATACCAGGCTCTGATGAACTTAAAACAAAACCAATTCAACACTCCTATAAACAACTTATGTCACTAGGCGTAAAACCTAATATGATTGTCACTCGAAGCAACTCAAAAATTGACCAAGAAATCCGAAAAAAAATAGCCATGTTCTGTGATGTAAGAGAACATGCCATTATCGAAAGCCCGAATGTTGAAAATATTTACGAACTCCCAATCATTTTAAACCGTCAAGGATTAGACGATTATGTCGTCCATAAACTGAACTTAGACGTTAGACCAGCAGAAATGCACGAATGGAATGAAATGGTCTTTAAACAACAACATTTAAGTCATAAAGTTAAAATTGCGTTAGTTGGAAAATATGTTCAATTACACGATGCCTATTTATCAGTCGTCGAATCACTAAAACATGCCGGCCTAGCACATGACAGTGAAGTGGAAATTGATTGGGTCAATTCAGAAATACTAAACCCAGAAAATATCGATGAATACTTAAAAAATGTCGATGGCATTATTGTGCCAGGAGGCTTTGGCGCACGAGGCACTAACGGAAAAATACTAGCCTCAAAATATGCACGCGAAAACAAGATTCCTTTTTTTGGAATTAGTATGGGTATGCAAACAGCAATTATTGATATTGCCAGAGAATTAGCCGGACTTGAAGGAGCTAATTCACCAGAATTTGATGAAAATACACCACACCCAATCTTTTCCTTAATGGAAAACCATGACGGTGAAGAAGTTTTAGGAGGCACATTAAGACTAGGTGATTATCCATGTCAACTTGTCGAAGGCTCAAAGGTTCACGCTCTATATCAAGAAACAGACATCGTTGAAAGACATCGTCATCGCTATGAGTTAAATAACGATTATCGTGAAGTCTTAGAAAAAGCAGGAATTGATTTTGTAGGTCTATCACCAGATGAATCTCTAATAGAAATTTTTGAACTAAGAGATTATCCATTCTTTGTAGCCTGTCAATTCCATCCTGAATTCAAGTCGCGCCCAAATAGAGCACATCCTCTATTTAAAGGATTAATAGAAGCATCCATTCAAAACAAATTATCAAAACAATAGTTAAAACGCATCCAACCGGATGCGTTTTTTCATTAAGCAATAGATGCTTTGTAGATACTAGTAACGGACTCTTTCATGGTCGAGTTAAATTCATCATCGGATTGCGCAACATGTAAACCCTCAGACAAAGCTCTTGAGAAACTAGCAACAACATTTGTGTTACGTGAAAGCTTTTCATTAGCAACATCCCTTGAATACCCACCAGACAAAGCGACAACTCTCATCACGGACGGATGATCAGTTAGGTCTTCATACAAATTATCCTGCTCAGGAAGAGTAAGCTTAAAGATGACTCGATCAATTAATTTAAGATCATTTAATGCGATGTCAAGTTCTTCCTTTAAGAGTCTTTCAGCTTCTTTTTTATCCTTTGCGTGAATATTAACCTCCGGTTCAATAATAGGTATTAAACCAGCATCAATAACTTTTCTAGCAATGTCAAATTGTTGTTTCACAACAGCCTTAATTCCCTCATGATTAGCTTCATGAATGACTGAGCGCATCTTAGTCCCAAAGATATGTTTGCCATTAGCTCTATGAAGAAGATTATCTAGAGTATCAATGTCTTTCATCATTTGGACACCATTTTGTTTATCAGCCAGTCCCTTGTCGATCTTCAAGAAAGGAATGATTCCTTTTTGTTGCCACAGATAATCAGCCGTATCGATTCCATCAATTTGTCGATCCATCGTATTTTCAAAGAGGATAGCTCCAAGAATATAGTCTGAATTAAATGAAGGGCTTTTTATGATGCGAGTTCTCATCTCATGAACTAGATTAAACATCTCATCTTCATTTTGATAAGCATCTTCACTGACCCCATAAGCCAAAAGAGCTTTAGGAGTACTTCCTCCACTTTGGTCGAGTGCTGCGATAAATCCAAGATCATTACTCATTCTATCGAATTGTTGTTTGTTCATTATTACACCTCTTTTCTTTCTTACTATTATTATACCACTCTCAGAAGATCATATAATGATACCGCTTTTAGCTTTTAAAATTCGACAAAATGATGTAAAGTATAGAGGAAAAGAGGAGGACTTGAAATGGCATTAATTTCAGCAAAATCAATATTAGATAATGCTCGCGATGGGCATTATGCGGTAGGCGCATTCAACATTAATAATCTTGAATGGACTAAACTTATTTTAGAAGTATCAGAAGAAAAGAAATCACCAGTATTATTAGGTGTTTCAGAAGGTGCAGTGAAGTATATGGGTGGCTTTAAAGTAGTCGCCGATATGGTAGCAGCATTAGTTGAATCACTAAATATTACAGTACCAGTTGCTTTACACTTAGACCATGGGTCATATGAAGGATCATTTAAGGCAATTGATGCTGGTTTTACATCCGTTATGTATGATGGGTCACATTTACCACTAGAAGAAAACTTACAACAAACGCGTGAAGTTGTTAAATATGCTCATGATCGCGGCTTAAGCGTTGAAGCAGAAGTTGGATCAATTGGTGGCGAAGAAGATGGAATTGTTGGACTAGGCGAACTCGCTGATCCAGTTGAATGTCAAAAACTAGCAGACACAGGCATTGATTTCTTAGCTGCAGGGATTGGTAATATTCATGGTAAATACCCTGAAAACTGGGCAGGTCTTCACTTTGAGCGCTTAGCAGAAGTTAAAGATGCATCAAATGGCCTTCCATTAGTACTACATGGTGGAACAGGTATTCCTGAAGACCAAATCACAAAAGCTATAGATTTGGGCGTATCTAAGATTAATGTGAATACAGAACTTCAATTAGCATTTGCTGAAGGAATCCGTGAATACATCGAAGCTGGTAAAGATTTAGAAGGTAAAGGATTCGATCCTCGTAAATTATTAGCGCCTGGTGTTGAAGCAGCTAAACAAGTTGTTCGCGATAAAATCGACATGTTTGGTTCTGAAAACAAAGCATAAATGTTTTAACTAAAGCCATTTATTTACTATAGCTTTTTTTGACCAGGGAAAATTATGAAAAATATAATGCTATCAATAATGTTGGTTTTAGCACTCACTTCTTGTACAGCGAAGATAACAGAACCAACGAAAGACAATATTGAAAAATGGTTACAACAAGAGAACATTGAAATACCCAGCGATGACATTGAAGAAGCTAAAAACATGGCCATATGGGCCATTGAATTAGCTAAGGAAAAAGGTTTACATGCTAAACATGCTCTGAGCAATCTAGAGTATGCTGATTTCATTGATGAAGTTGTAGAGAAATCTAAAATTAAAGTCGAACAGTGACTAAGAAAAAATCATCATTAACGATGATTTTTTGTTAGATTGTTGATAGGCATAATAGAAAATTTTTCAGCATAAATTTGTATTAATTTTGAGACACCTTAAAATTTACTTAACCACCTTAATATTATCCACATGGTTAACAACCAGTGGTTGGTTATTAAGAATATAGTCATATAGAAGATCCAAGACTTCATTAGGGTCTTCTTTTAGTTTCTTACAATTTTTAATCATTTGGAAGTTACCACCACCCGTAGCTCGATAGTTATTAAGAACCATAGTATAGCTGTCTTTCTCTGCAGGTAAAACCAAGTTTTTGATACGATGACCAATCGGTTCACTAACATCTATTGTATAAGATAATCCATCCCCCATATCATAATCATACATTTGGAGTTTAGGAGTAGTGAACTTGGGATTAATAACAATAGTGTCGTCCTTGAGTGAGAAGTAGCTGGCCGTTTGTTCAAGGTATTGAAGAAGAACGTCCTTGGTGATTTCAATGAGAGTTAATGTATTAGGATATGGATAACTAGCAACTAAGTCCCTCATAGATATATTCTCTTTTAAGCCTGGTGATGTGTTGAATAGTGAGCTAAAGACAAAATCAGCTTTAAAGTAATCTAAACAGACTTGGTTTATAAAAGATGTGTATTTTGATTTAGTAACTTGTGCTTCAAAAACATCATCAATACTCATATCAGGTCCAGTTCCAATTTGTGTGTCTAACCATGTTTGAGTGAGCGTTTCATCTTCCTTAAACTGTTCTTCAAAGTTTTTATCGATGTCAAAGTTTGATGAAGAAATAAGTTTTCCAGAAAACTGGTGATTATCATAAAACACTTCCATGTACTCCAATGCGTTATTAGCACATTGTAAACAAAGAGTGTCATTGACAATCTCAACAAAGCTACGATGTTGGTGACCTGAAATAATAACGTCTATCTCTGGTATTTTTGAGATTTCATAGCCAACATTTTCACCAGTTAACATTTCAGTTGCTTCACCCGTGTGTAAGTCTCTTTCAAATCCACCATGATAGATAACAATAATGTGATCAACAATATGTTTAAGTTCATCAACCTCTTTTTGAACGGTTTCGAGTGTGTTTAAGATTTGAATGTTTTCAATGTTTTCTGGTTTCTCCCAATTAGGAATATAATCAGTAACAACTCCAATCAAACCAAATTTAATGTTGTCTTTATTGATATAGATTTTTGGCTCACCAATTGGTTTGTTGTTGATTAGAATGTTTGACGTTAAACAATTTGAATTGTTTGTATCCAAATAGCGTTTTAAAACATCCTGTCCATAATTAAAGTCATGGTTTCCAAGATTAAAGTAATTATAGTTAAGTGAGTTAAAAGCCTTAGCCATAATAGAAGTTTCTTGGTATCGATTGTTATAGGTAGTTAAAGGTGTTCCTTGTAAGACATCCCCATTGTCTATTAGAATCATCTCGTGATCATTATACTGTTTAAATGCTGTTGATAAGCGTGAGAGTGAATGGGTTGTTTGTGAGTTGTCTTTATAATCATGACTCATAATTGAGCCATGAACATCTGTTGTAAATAGTAAGTACATAAATGCCCTCCACTGTACATTATAGACTAAATGCGAGCACGTTTAAAAGTGTTCACAAATAAGTTATAATTAACGGGTGAAAGGGAACGAAAATATGGCGGATGTTATAAAAATTGAAGGACAACATGAATTAAACGGAACAATTCGTGTGAGTGGGTCCAAGAATGCGACGGTCGCATTAATCCCAGCTGCTGTTTTATCAAGTAATGGTAAAGTAACAATCTATGGGGTACCCGAAATTGACGATGTAGAAAATTTAAGAGTTTTATTAAAAGAGTTAAATGTTTCTGTTGAACAAACAGATGACATGTTAGAAATTGATTCTAGTAATTTAATTAATATTGATTTAGAGAGTAATGCGGTAACCAAACTAAGAGCTTCATATTATTTGATGGGAGCCTTATTAGGTCGCTTTAAACGAGTGCGCATGAAAATGCCAGGAGGCTGTTATTTAGGGCCTCGACCAATTGATTTACACCTTAAAGGATTTGAGTCATTAGGCGCTAAAGTTACCTATGACCATTTGGGTTATTTAATTGAAGCAGAAGAGTTAACAGGCGCAAAGATTTACCTAGACTTTGCGAGTGTAGGCGCAACGATAAATATTATGTTTGCGGCAGTGCTAGCCAACGGACGCACAACAATTGAGAATGCAGCCAAAGAACCTGAAATTATTGATGTTGCTACCATGTTAAATAAAATGGGGGCAAAGATTCGTGGAGCTGGTACCTCAGTTATTACAATTGACGGGGTTGAGAAATTAGTTGGTTGTGTTCACGAAATTATTCCAGATCGTATTGTTGCTGGAACTTATTTAATTATAGCGGCTGCTATGGGACGTGAAGTAAGAATTGATAATATTATTCCACATCACTTAGAAGCTTTAATTTCTAAACTCTCTGAGATGGGAGTTAAGACTGAAGTAGGAGTTGACCATGTCGTCGTAACAAAAGCTGAGAATTTAAAAGGGGTCGATATTAGCACACAACCTTATCCAGGCTTTGCGACAGACTTACAACAACCTTTAACATCCTTACTAACCCAGGCAATTGGCAGCTCTGTTGTTAAAGAATCTATTTATACGGAGCGATTTAAACATTGTATTGAGTTACAAAGAATGGGTGCAGACATCAGATTGTCTACTGCCCAGTGTACAGTAGAAGGACCAACACCTTTATATGGTGATACCGTTACAGCAACTGATTTACGCTGCGGTGCCAGTTTAATTGTGGCAGGTTTATTGGCTAAAGGCGTGACAACAATTAGAGAAACATACCATATCGATCGAGGATATGAACATATCGATGAAAAACTCCAAGCAATTGGAGCCAAGATTTGGCGAGAAGCTGAATAGGAGGACACTTTATGCAATTATCTACTACAAACCAAATCAGTGAAAAGAAAATTGTCCAAACGATTGGACCAGTTTTTGGTGAAGTTGTTGAGGGAATGAATTTTCTAAAAGACTTTGGTGCAGGCATTAGAGATATCTTTGGTGGACGTTCTCAAGGATATGAGGATGAAGTAACAAAAGCGCGTGAAGCAGCTCTCAATGAAATGGTAGAACGGGCTAGAGAGTTAGGCGCCAATGCGGTTGTTGGTGTTAGGATTGATTTAGAAACAATTGGGCAAATGATGCTTATTCATGCTCAGGGCACAGCGGTTGTTATTGAGTGAGTAAAAAGTTATTACTTGCCGCCTCAGCAGTGGCCTATTGGTTTTCTAGAAGAGAAGTTTTAAAGGTGTTTAAGCGTTTTGATAAGAGATTAACCCCAGTTGTCTTAGATGTTCCTCATGTGAATGTCACATTTAAGTCTGATGGTCAACAATTAGTTGGAAATCTATTTGGAACAAATGAAAAAGGTCTCATTGTCTTTGCGCATGGTTTAGGCTTGGGAAGCGATGATTATTATATGATTACAAAGGCATTAGCCCTAAATGGATACCAGGTACTAGCATATGATGCGACAGGAACTTTTAGATCCCAAGGACAATCAACGGTTGGTATTAATCAGTCTGTTGTAGATTTACGAAGTGCCTTGGACTTTGTCTTATCACATAAAGACATAAATCATGACAAATTATACTTAGTGGGTCATTCATGGGGTGGTTATGCTGTTGCAGCTATTCTTAATGAAAAGAAATACCCAGTTGATGGAATCATCTCATTAGGTGCAAGTAATTCAGCGTTTGAGTTGATGTATTATAATGTCGAGCATCCAGCTGAAAAACTAATGCTGCCTTTTACATCTCTATACCACATATTCGCTTTTGGGAAAGATTTCTTTTATACAGCAGTTGGTGGCTTGAATAAATCGAATATTCCAGCATTAATTGTTCATGGAACCAAGGATGAACAGATTGACATAAAGACAACTTCCATTTATGCACATAAAGATAAAATTAAAAACCCTAATGTCCGATACTTCATTCGCGATGAAGACGGCAATAATGGCCATAATTCTATCTTTGAAGATGTCAGTGATCCTAAAAAGATTGATCCTGTATTATTGGATGAAATGTTGAATTTCCTTGAGAGCTCCTTATAGGGGGCTTTTTTAATAAACTGAAAGTACTCTGGATTTTAATAAATTGTCCAGCTTGGATAAAGAACTGAATATTTTTGAAAAGAGTACCAATTTCTTTGACACTCTCTAGGATTTGTTGCAAACAAGATTAACTAATATATTATTATGGTATAATTCTTCTAGAAACAACAGGGGGTAGAAGTTGATGTTTAGAATTGAAGAATGTCTATCTTTGATTACCAGAAACAGTTCCAAGATTTTTTACAATGTATTGTCAAGCAGATTAAAAGAGAAAGATGTTGGACTATCCGAATGGATGGTTTTATATTATTTAAGTCTTAATGGTGGGATAACTCAAACAGAACTCGCAAACAATCTGTCAGTAACAGCACCGTCATTAGGACGCCAATTATCCACCATGGAAGATGATGGGTTAATCACAAGAAGCATACACGATGATGACTTGAGAATACGAAAACTCTATTTAACCAAAAAAGGAAGTAAACTAGGAAAAGAATGTAATGACATTGTTATCCAGTTTAAGAACGATATATCCAAAGGAATCACCCAAAAAGAGTTAGAACAAATGAGAATCACTCTAGATAAGATGGTTGATAATGTGATAACTGAGTAATAATATCTTGATTAAAGGTTCCTTTTATGGTATTATTCTCTAGCAACTAAAACTTACTTTGGTTGGACACCAACCAGAGCGGAAGGAGATAAATATGAAAAAAGGAATACACCCAGAATATGCAGTTACAAAAGTAACCTGTGCATCTTGTGGGAATGAGTTTGAACTAGGATCAACAAGTAAAGACCTTCGCGTAGATACTTGTAGTAACTGTCACCCATTCTATACTGGCAAACAACGCTTTGCTCAGGCACAAGGACGTATCGAAAAATTTAATAAGAAATTCGGTCTTAAGTAAAAAGCTCCATATGGAGCTTTTTTTCAGACTGTTGACAAAGTCATAAAGACAACTTAAAAGTATTTGTTATTAACTATCAATAGTATGATAAAATAAAAGTGGCGAGAACCTCATCAACAAGAATTCTCGCCTTTTTTGAACTTAA
>DUUI01000023.1 GCA_012841625.1 Erysipelothrix sp.
ACAATCATTGAAAGGGATTCACCATGTTACAGCGATTACTTCAAGCTCACCAAAAATATATGATTTCTATACGAATATTTTAGGCATGCGCTTAGTTAAGAAAAATGTAAATCAAGATGATTTATCAACATATCACCTATATTTTGGTGATGACAAAGGATCAGCTGGATCCGCTATGACATTCTTTGACTTTAAAGGTATACCAGCCCATGTTAAAGGAACTAATGATATTTCAAGATCAAGCTTTAGAGTTCCTAGTCATGAGGCTCTAGACTATTGGATTAAACGATTTGAGTATTATGGTGTAAAACATGGTGAAATCATCGAACACTTTGGTAAAAAGGTTCTGACCTTTGAAGATTTTGACCGGCAACAATATGCCTTATTCTCAGATGAAGACAATATCGGAATCGAATCGGGCGAGCCTTGGTATCAAGGTCCAGTTCCCAATGAATATGCTACGACAGGTTTAGGTCCAATCTTCCTAAGAGTTGGTCAATTAGAATTAATGGATCAAATTCTTACTCAAATCATGGGCATGGCTATAACAGCTCAAGAAGAAAATTTCCACCTATATGAAATGGGTGAAGGAGGTAATGGTGCATCAGTCATTGTTGAATTCGATAATCAACTTCCAACAAGCACTCAAGGCTATGGCGGTGTCCACCACGTCGCATTCAGAGTTGAAGATCGTTCACATTTGGATGCATGGGCTGACTTCTTTAACGAGATAGGCTTACCACACTCAGGCTTTGTTGAAAGATTTTATTTTAAATCAGTCTATATCAGAATGTATCCTAATATTCTCTTTGAACTAGCAACTGATGGTCCAGGCTTTATTGATGATGAAGAAAGTTATGAAACATTAGGAGAAACACTAACCTTACCTCCACATTTGCGAGATAAGCGTGACTATATTGAAAATCAATTGCCTGAATTTGATACCATTCGTAGTAATAAAGTTTTTGAGAAGGAATACTTAAAGTAATGGTTAGGAAATTAAATAGCTTGATCGTTTTATTTAAAGCACACCAAAGCTTAGCCAAAAATGTAAAAAAATCATTAATAGGAACTGAATTAACGGTAAACGAGTTCACAGTAATGGAAGCTCTTTACACAAAAAAAGAGCTCTCCACACAAGAGCTTATTGACAAAATACTTATTCCTAATAGCTCAATGACCTATGTCTTAGATATCTTAGAGAAGCGAGCACTAATTAATCGACTCAAAGATCCTAAAGATAAGCGCCGTCAATTACTATCTCTAACAGAAACAGGTGAGACACTTTTTAAAGAAGTTTACGACCACCATTATCATCATATGCAATCGCTCTTTTCTGTATTAAGTGAAGAAGAAAATCAAGAATTACAAAGACTACTCAAAATAGTTGGTAAAAAAGCCGAGGAGGTTTCAAACAAATGAGGCATATAAAACAAGATGGAACAAATAACAATGTCATAATGACATTGCATGGGACAGGTGGATCAGCAACAGATCTATTTCAAATTGCTCAATATATTGATAAAGACGCAACTCTAATAGGATTTCAGGGTGAAGTGCTTGAACAGGGGATGGCTCGCTATTTCGAAAGAAATAATGATGGCAGCTTTAATCTTCGCTCATTAGCTGAGGCGACATATGATTTGAAAGATTCAATTAATGATGTCATAGAAAAACATAATTTACAAGATGCTCATATCACATTAATGGGCTATTCAAATGGGGCTAATTTAGCTCAATCATATTTTAAAGAGTTTGAAAATACACCAATAAACTTAGCTCTGTTATATCACCCATCACCAACTAAGGTTGATGAGCATTTTAAAGCCCAGAAAGATTTAAGAGTATTTGTGACCTCTGGTGCTAATGATCCGTATATCTCTAGTGAACAATTTGAAACATTAACCAAACAATTAGAAGCTGCTGATATTGAAGTCATTTCATTTCATCACCAATATGGTCATCAATTAATCCAAGATGAATTAGTTAAATCAAAAGAAATCTATGGCTAAGTTAAACTTTGACTTTAATGTCATTAATAACAAACTGAAGAAAAAATTGGTCCAAGGAAGTGTTATCCCTAGACCTATCGCATGGGTCGAAACAAAGAATAGCGATGGGTCAATTAATTTAGCACCATTTAGTTACTTCAATATGTTTAGTCCGACAATTGTTGGCATTTCTTTTCAAGGTAAAAAGGATACATATAAAAATATCCTAAGAGAAAAATCAGCCGTTATTCATTCAGTAAGTCTGTCGATGTTGGAAAGCATGGACTTAACATCAATTGACTTAGATGTAAATGAGAGTGAAGTAAAACAATTCAAACTCGATTTGGATTCAATTTCAAAAATATCAATGACTACACAGTTCATTCAAGAACTAAACTTAGATGATGAAGCTTATTTAGTATTACTAAGGATCTCATCCATGACTGTTAATGAATCCGTATTTGATAAGGAAAATGAATATATCTTAGCTGATAAACTTGATCCTGCGGCTCGTTTAGCGGGTCCACATTATGCTGCCATTAAGCCACTAAATTACAAAAGAAGACACCTGTAAAGGTGCCTTTTTTAGTCTTGACGTCGTGGATAATTATCATCTTTTAAATCATCAATCTCACCCATATCAGGCAGCCAAACAGGTTTGCCATCAATGAAGTTGGATTTGTCCTGAGTTTGACCTTTAATGGTTGCGGGTATAACCCCCTCTAGTTGAAGTGAAACTGACTGAGCTCTAAGTAAATTAAAGTTGGTAATCGTTTCGACAGCGAGTTCATAGTCTTCATAAGACATAAACTTTGTTGGGTCTCTTTCTACATAGGGTGAAATCATGAGCGTAATTTCTTCTACTTTTTCTTCAAAATAACCTGAATCAAAATAATTGGTAATAAACTCATCAAAATATTGATGATACTTTCTAAAGTAGTCTGGATTTTGCATCAAGTGGTGATAAAGAGGGCGTTTAACCATAACATCACCTCTGTAGGGTGTATTAATTGGAAAGTTAATATATAATGTTGAATCATTAATTGGGTTTGGCATCCCTAATGAATAGGTCGCGAATGCTAGATTATAATCCCAGGGTAACATACTTAAAATACCATCTTTTTCATAGAGGAAATAATTATGTCCGGTATGTCCTAAATATGAATCCATATTAACGACAAAGACTTGTACAACAAAGTAGTTTAGGGCGGCTTCAATGTCTATGGCAGTTTCTAAATTTTCTTTGGAATCTAGTATTTTAAGGGAGTTTATTAATCGTTCTTGATCGGCGACGGTTGGATTGAATTTAGCCATTCTAAAGATATTGTCGTATGAATCTATTTCATCATCAATATATCGTAAATGGACATCCGCATTTTCTTCACTGAGCCATTTATAATCTGGTTTATACAGTTGGCCATGTTCATTCCCATAATTTCTTGTAGCAAAGGCTTCTTCAGGTTCTTCGATTGCGACAAACAAGCCCCAATCGTCGCCATTAATGGTGACCCAGGTATAACTGGTCAATGGCGAGACAACGCCCATAAAATCCATCATATCGTAGACTAGAAATGATTTTAAATACGAATTATCTTGGAATGACGAATCGAGTGAAAACTTATCTAGACCATGATATGTTTGATGAAAATAATGATCAAATTCTATTTTTAGTGAGTATCTATCATGTCCATAGCGATGGGTTAAGCGTAATGAATTATTTCCTTTAGTTCTTAAGCCGACTTGTTCAAATCTCTCATCATCAATTGTGAGATTAACTGGAACATACTGTTCTTCTGTGGCATTGTCTAAAAAAGACTCCCAATCATCAATTTCAATGTCAATGTGATGCACCGTTGATTGATCAAAGAGTCTAGTTGTATATCCTGGGTTATTCGATTCTAATGGAATCTGAATGGTGTTTGTCATAACTAAAAGTGTGAAAACAATCGCCACACCTAGGATTGAGAGAATAATCTTATCAATATGTTTATGATTAATCATGATTAACTCATGTAGTCGCCATTATAAGAGACTAATACCGTATGTAAAACACCTGGCATAGTTGATAAATCATTTATAAAGTTTGTGTTGTCATTGATTAAGCGGACTTCATAATTCACTTCAATTAAGTGATTTGTTATGCTTTTACTCTTAATGGCCGATTTACTGACATTAGAGATTATGTATTGATAGGCATCGTTTTCATCCTCTTGATTTTCATAGTGGACGACTAAGATATAAGGTTGATCTGTAATCGAACGACTGGAGAAGAAGAGTAAAACAGCACCAATCATTAAGCTGCCAAAGAGCGCTAATGGAATTAAGCCTGCAGCCAGAACAATACCCACAGCAATGGACCAGAATAAAAAGGCAATGTCTGAAGGTTCTTTAATGGCGGTTCTAAATCTTACAATGGATAGAGCCCCGACCATCCCTAAGGATAAAACGATGTTACTGGTTACGGCTAAGATAATTAATGCAGTTATCATGGTTAGGGCGATAAGTGTCACACCAAAACTTGAAGAATACATGACTCCAGAGTATGTTTTCTTATAAACGTAAAATATGAAGAGTCCTACAACAAAGGCTAGTACCATAGCAATGGCCATGTCTAAGAGTGGGACAGAGTTTACGTTTTCTAGAAATCTAGTTTTGAATATATCATTGAAGGTCATGTGTGGTCTCCTTAGTCATACTTTCGACTGACAGCATATTTTGAGAATGCGCTGGCAGGGCGATCTTTAAGTTGGATTGCGATTTTAACTATATCTGGTAAGAAGTGATCGTATTTAACTTCCAGAATTGTGATTGCTTCTGAGATGTCGTATTTAAAATGATCTGGATTTAAGAAGTCATGAATACTATAGGATGTCTTTAAATTTCGATCAAATGTTATCCGACAATTCCCTGGTTCATAAATAAATGCTTCGCGATCATAGACGACGACAGTTTTTGGTGCTAATAGCTGTGTCTTTATTTTACTATAAAACTCAACTAATAGGGGATCTTCTGATTGGAGTAAGAAAGCTATATCGCCAATTAAAATCTTTCTTACTTCATCTTTGGTTAAGGTTGAACTACGCTTGGTACTAAGATTGTTATGCTTCGACTTTTTTTCTAGCTTAACTGTTTCAACATTGTTGTTATAGTAGCGTAGTCTGAATTTCTCTCTTTTATTGACTCCAGCTATTTTTTCTCTCATCGCTTTGTCATAAGGAGTATCAAAATACAAACTACTCACACGATAAGAACCGTGTGAGTCAGAGTTTGCATCTCGTTTAAACAATCGAGCTAAACGTTTCGACAGATCGTAATCGTCAAGCTTAGTGATACGATGTTTAAATTCATGTCTGTATTTAACTGGTTTAGTTATCATAATCTGAATCATCATAGTCAGATTCGTCGTAATCAGATTCGTCGTAATCAGAAACTTCGTAATCTGATTCGTCATAATCAGAGTAATCTGTATCTGGTGCTGGTGCTGGAGCTGGTGCTGGTGCAGGAGCTGGAGTTGGAGCTGGTGTTGAGCTATAATCTGAATCATCATAATCTGACTCATCAAAATCAGTTGTATCATAATCAGTGTCATCAAAGTCAGACGCATCATAATCAGTATCTACACCATCATCATCTGTGTCATCAAAGTCAGTTGTATCATAGTCAGTATCTACATCATCATAATCAGACTCATCAAAATCAGTTGTATCATAATCAGTATCTACACCATCGTCATCTGTATCATCAAAGTCAGTTGTATCATAGTCAGTGTCTCTGTAGTCAGTTAAATCAGAATAATCTGAATCACCTTCTCTTGGAACACGAACATTGTTTTCTAATCTAGCTTCGTTGAGATATTCTTTTACAGAACTAGCAATTTCATTGATAAATTGATCATTAGGAATCTTAGATCCTTTTTCAATTTCAATCGTAATTTGTCTTCTTTCGCCTTCAACTTCTTCGACTAAGAATCCTGCTTCACCAATACGTTGAACTAATTCACGGACAACGATTCTAGATTCTTTGTTTTCAAAGCCTGTATAACCTTCAAGAATTGTTGCTCCATCTGGATTAACTGCTTCAACAGTTTCTACTTTACCTGTTTCGTCATAATTGATGGCAACACTTGGGTTAACACTTAAGATAAGTGTACCATTGGTTAATTCTGTGCTTGCTGTGTCTGTATTAGTTGTTGGTTCTGCTGAACAACCTACTAATAAGGTAAGTATTAGTGCTAGCAATAATGCTAATGTCTTTTTTGTTTTCATGTTTTTCTCCTTTTTCCTTTGTGGAAAGCTTGAGGTCTTCGCCTCACACTTATAGTATACGAGTCGATTTTGATAAAACTGGGGTCGAATCGAAAATTCTTTTCCTTTTTTATAGTTTAGCATACACAAATAGAATTTAATGGTTAAGTGCTATAATAAGGTATGAACTAATTTAAAGTATATTTTTTTAACAATCGACCCCAGTTTTGAAACAAACTGTCCGTATTCTATAGATGGAAGGAAAACTATGACAAACCAACACTCTATTATTCAACAAGTGAATGATGCCAAAGAAAATGTGGCCCTAGCTGATGAATTAATTAGAAATTATCTGCCTTTTATTAATGCCGAAGTTTCACGCTTCTTAAATCGTTTCGTATCAGAGTCTGATGATGAACTGAGTATTGGCATGATGGCCTTCCATGAAGCAATTCTTGGTTATTCAAATTCAAGAGGAGCCTTCTTAAGTTATGCAGCCATGACAATAAAGAGCCGGCTAATTGATTTCAAACGATCGGAAAGTAGACACTATGGAATTGTTTCCTTAGATGAATCACTAGATGATGAAGATGACTCAACGCTATATGATAAGGTACCATCCAATGTGGGAGATGCCCTAGAAGAAGTTAGAGTTCAAGCAACAAAAGAAGAAATCAAAGAATTGACAGAAGTTCTCAATGATTTCGGGGTAAGCTTAAGTGATGTTGCTGATAATTCACCAAAACAAGATAGAACGCTTGAAACGTGTAAGAGGGTGATACGCTATGCTAAGGATAATCCAGAAATACTCGAAGAATTATTACAAACAAAGAAATTACCACTCAAGAAGTTAATTGAAGGATCTCAAGCAGATCGAAAAACAATTGAGCGACATCGTAAATATGTTGTTACGATGTTACTCATACTCACCAATGGATATGACATTATCAGAGGACATCTTGTTAATGTGTTAAGAGAGAAAGGAGGTTCATATTCATGAAATACATGGTCATAGAAACACACTTAGGTTATGCGGTTGTACTAAGCGAAGATGGACGATTTAAAAAAGTAGCAAATTTTAATTATGAAGTCGGACAAATGGTTGACAATGTCTTTGACATGAAAAAACCTGAAGGCAATTTCTTTTCTACCAATACCTTTAAAGCAGCACTCACATTAGTTAGTGCACTGGCCGTATTAGTAGTTGCATTGTTTATGAATCGACCTACAACACCAACTTACTTCGCTTCAGTACTCTTAAAAATAAATCCTGAAGTTAGAATATATATTAATCAAGAAAATGATGTTGTCAATATCGAAGGGGTAAACCCAGATGGAGAAGCCTTAATCCAAGGATATGTATACGAAGATAAAAAGCTAGACCCAGTAATGGATGAACTTGTCGATTTAGCCATTGATTTAGGTTATCTCTATGATGGCGGAGAAGTCAACATTACATTTGATGGAGATGAAGAAACATGGTTAATCGATGCTACCACAAATATGAAGAATCATGTCCAACAGAGCATCCATAGCAAGGTTTCAGCAACAATTATTGTTGGAGACACACTAACAAATAATTATGAACTAGTAATCCCTATCGATTCCGGAACATTCCCGGACCATGAAGAGAGCGATTATGATGATAATGAATATGGAGATCAAGAATCTGATTATGATGAAAGTGATTATCAAACTGATAGCCCGTATGAAGATAGTCCATATGACGACGATGTCAATGATAGTCCATATGAAGATAGTCCATACGATGATAGTCCATACGAAGATGATGTTGAAGATAGTCCATACGATGATAGTCCATATGATGATGATGTTGAAGATAGTCCATACGATGATAGTTTATATGACGAAAGTCCATATGATGACAGTGACTACGATTAAAAACACAATACTACCCACTTCGGTGGGTTTTTATATATAATAGGA
>DUUI01000024.1 GCA_012841625.1 Erysipelothrix sp.
AAGCACAGTTAAGAGAAAAAGAATTGGGTAATGTTGAGGCAACTGAGTTTGATACAGACTTTGTTGAGGCTTTGGAATATGGTTTGCCGCCTACGGGTGGTCTTGGTTTGGGTATTGATCGTTTGGTTATGCTGTTGACGAACCAGGAGTCTATTCGTGAGGTGTTACTGTTCCCGCATATGAGGAACAGGTAAGAATCATATTGGTAGTTTCGTAGAGTTTAAAAGACGCAAATGCAACGCAAATATTTACGTTGCATTTGCGTCTTTTGTTTGCTACGATAAATAAGAGGTGATTTGAATGAAAGAGAAAAGAGATTTAGAGTTTAAACAAGAATGAATACGTCGGTATAGTTGTGCCACTTAAATCGCTAATGTTGTGCCAGTACGAATCGCTATCGTTGAGCCACCCAAATCGCTAATGTTGTGCCACTTTTTAAATGAGTAAATCCAGTAACTTAATGATAGAGGTCACTGGATTTTTTAATTGTATTATCGGTTCGATTCACCAAACAATATGAGTTCATATGCGCTTGGAATAATCCGATCCAGTATCGAATCTGCTAAGATACTTCCGCCTAAATTTATATGCCATTCTGATGGTTCTAGTTGGGAACACACAATGGTCGATTTCTTACCATATCGATATTCTAAGAGTTGAAATATTCTTTGCGCTTCAGCTTCTTGTACAGAACTAATGAGAAAATCATCAATGATAAGTACATCAAACTTTGCATATTTATTGATAGTTTTTTTAATAGATTCTGTCATTAAGTATTCTTGGTGACAGTCATCTAAAAATTCAAATAATCGTGAATAAAAAGTCGTATAGGAGCTTTCACATGCATGATTACCTAGAGCGTTTGCGATAAATGATTTCCCTGTGCCGCATGCGCCAAGTAAAATGACATTTCGATGATATCGAATATAGTCGTTTGTATGAAGTTGGTCTAGCACGGATTTGTTTAATTGACGTTCAGGACTATAATCAATTTCTTCTAGGTGCGCACCATGTTGAGATAATTTAGCGTTTCTTTTTAATCGATTAATCGTGTTGTTTTTTCTAGAGATGTATTCTTCACTCGTAAGTAGGTCTAAAATATCTACAATGCTAAGTTCTGATTGTTTGCCTTCTTCAATGATGTTGAGTAGTGTTTCTGCCATCACTGGAAGTCTCATTTCTCTAAATCTTTTGATGATGTCTTCTACCTTTGTTTTATTCATAATAGGAACCTCCTCTTAAAAATCTGTTTTTCTTTTGGTCGGGTTTTTCATCTTTAATTTTATTTATCATATCTTGATTATTGTCTAAAATACCTTTAATATTTTTATAGCTAGGATGTGCTATATGTTCTAGGGCGAGTTGGCAGGCTGATTCTAATCTTTCATTTGTGAACTTGTCTGCTAGCTTCAAAATAGAATGGACCGTTTTATACTGTTGTTGTTCAATCCGGGAAGATTCAAAACGCTTCAGTATCACTTGATAGGTGTAAGGTCCTTTTTGTTTTGCCCAATGAAGGTAGCGATCCTTATTCCACTCGCTATGTGCGTTACTATCCTTAGGCATATGAGTGGGATCAGTACTATATAATCCATCACGATGCTTGATAAGTGAGTGTGAATACAAAAGAGTGCCTTCTAGATAAATATGTACTTGGTAAGCGGTTATTTTTAATTTGACCGTTTTTCCAATATATTCATACGGCACTGAGTAATGACATTTTTTATGAGTTATATGCGCATTCGTTTGTACTTTGGCCTGTTTCCACTGCGCCATTTCATAATCTTTTTTAGGCAGTGGATTAAGGCATGATTTTTCTATTTCATTGAATACAATTGATCTACTCCCTTCCTTCTTTTGAAAAGCTTTATCATTGAGTTTTTTAAGTTCTATTAGGATTTGTTTATTGACCTCATCAATTGAAAAGAACTGGTAGTTTCTTATCCGTGCGATTAGTTGACGTTGTGCTTGTTTTACAGCGCCTTCGACACTGGCTTTATCTTGTGGACTTCTTACTCTTGTAGGAACGATAACCATGCCATAATGATCAGCCATTTCACGATATGTTTGATTTAATATGAGCTCTTGCTTTGTATGCTTGATGACCCCAGTTTTTAAGTTATCAGGTACTAAAATACGGGCCACTCCACCAAAATAATTAAACATATTGATATGTACTTTAATCCAATTGGCTAAAGTCATATCAGAAGTAACTTCTGCGTAGATATATTGTGAGAAAGGTAAGATGCCTACAAATAGCTGTCCTTGAATTATTTCTTTTGTATCAGGATCTTTCCAAGAAGGTCTAACACCAGACCAATCAACTTCTATTTTTTCTCCAGCTTTATGATTGATAATATCTGTAAACCCTGTTGTATTTAGGTACTCTTTAAAATACTTTTTGAATTGTGTTATTCGGTACCAACTTCGATTAGCTAGTCTACAAGAAGTTACGTATTCTTCCCATAATAATTGCATCGTTACCCCTGGCTTTGAAAGTTCTTTTGCTAAGTACTCATAGTTAGGTATTTGTATATCTGCCTGTTTCTTAGGACCAAAACTAACTTGAAATACTTCTACGATTTCTGCATCACTTAGTGATTCAATTTCTAGATAATTGTAGTCTGATGCTTCCATCATTCGTACTGAACGGTTGATTGTATTTCTAGACATACTCAATGATGTTGCGATCGCTCGATTACTCACCCCTTTTCTTTTCAATTGTGCTATATTCTTAAAATAATGTGTCATAATAACACCTCCCTAAATGACAGAAAAAAACTGCACAAATTTTCTTCTGTACAGTTCAAGTTTATAAAATTAGGGATGGCTCATCAATAGCGATTCGAGTGGCACAATAATAGCGACGCGCACTGGCTCAACAATACCGATTTAGGTGGCTCAACAATAGCGATTCGAGTGGCACAAAATAAGCGACGTATTCAGATAAAAAGAAAGAAGGATTCCATTTAGAGAAACCATATGTAATAGATTTAATTTTTAATGACATCGTAGATGGGTTTAAAAATTTTATTCATGATAAAATTAAACTCGAAATCTAAATAAAAAAATATCGGGATCACAGAGAATATAAATGGTAATGATTTGTGATAGGGTGTATAAATACATTAGTTTTAAGCAATTGGGTTGGTGCTAGTATAAAAAGTGGACAGAATAAACTTAGAGTTCTCCCAATAGGTTAGAATAGTAACTAGGAGGAACAAATCATGGCTAAGCACTATGACCAACAATTCAAACAGGATGCACTTCAATAT
>DUUI01000025.1 GCA_012841625.1 Erysipelothrix sp.
AACAAGAACCAAGCGATGAACGCCTGTTCTAATAAGGGATTCAACGCAGGCAGCTCCAACACCGCCTACTCCTACAACGCACACCCATTTATCATGAAATGATGTATTCTTGATAATTAGATTACTGCGCTCGAATTGATCCATTGTTTAATATCCTCTTTCATTGTTTGTGCTTCTTCTTTATTTAGACTATCAATTATTGTTCCAGGCAATTGATGCTTAAACCAAGTCATTTGTCTTTTTGAGAACTGTCTCGAATGTGTTTTTATCTTTTCTTTAACATCATCTAATGTCATTTTACCAGTGTAATAAGGTTTAAATTCCTTATACCCAATTGCTGTTAATCCCTGATAATCAAAGTTTTGTCCATAATTAGTTACCGCATTAAGCTCATCGACAAGCCCTTGTTCAAACATCCAATCAACTCTTTGATTAATTCTTTCAACTAAAGCTTCTCTTTCAGTAGTTAAATAATAAATCTTTGCATCATATAAAATTTCTTGTTTTTGTTGTGAATGAATTTCGCTCCGAGTTTGTTTAGCAGCATCCATCTGCTGAAAAATTCTCAATAAACGCTGTCTATTGTTAACATGAATCTTTAGAGCTTGCTGCGGATCAATCTCTTTTAAACGCTCATGTAAAACCTCATTTGATAAGTAAGAAAAGTCTTTTGTTTCCTCATGCTCGATAAATTCATAATCATATAATAAAGCTTTAATATAAAAACCAGTTCCACCAACACAGATTGGCAGTTTACCTCGATTGGTTATGTCGTCAATATGTTGGCGAGCCATGTGTTGAAAAGTCATAACATTCATCGATTCATCCAAGTCAAAAATATTTAGCATGTGATGAACAATACCTTCAGTGTCTATTATTTTAGCTGATCCGATGGTTAAAGGTTTGTATACTTGAACAGAATCACAGGAGATAATTTCACCATTCAATTCTTTAGCCAGCTGAATGGCTAAATCACTCTTGCCACTGGCTGTTGAACCCATGATCACTAAAACTTTTTTCATCGTGAAAATTCCTTTAATAGATTCTTAGCACTTGCTTTTATAAAGGTTGGACGACCGTGCGGGCAATGATAAGGCTGCTCACATTGCAGTAATGTGTCAACAATATGTTGTAGCTGCATATTTGAGTATGATTCATTAAAACGGATTGACCGATGACACGCGATGGTTGCTAGTTTCTTTAAATTCAAATCAACAATATCTAGTTTTGGGTTATCTAGTAACATATTTATATAATTAAAAGGATCCAAATCACCCATCCACAGCGGAATTGACCTTAGAACTAAATCTCGTTCTGAGAAAGGTTCTAAAAAGATACCAAAGATTTCTAATTGTTTAATGACTTCTTGTGGATTAGCCAATGTTAATAATAGGTTTTCAAAGATTAATGGAACAATCATTTGTTGATCAAAGGTTTCGGCTTGAAGTTTCTGGCTCACTTTTTCAAACTCAATTCGCTCCATGCTGGCATGTTGATCAAAAATATACAATGATTCTTCATCTTGAGCCAAGATATAGGACCCATGATGTTGGCCAATGACTTGTATATTTGATTGCTTTGGATATTCAATGGGTTCAATCGGTTCAAACTCTTGAATTTGTTGGGTACTTGTTTCGTAACTTTTTACAGGTTCCTGAGTCTCTTGGTCAAATAGCGTCACATTCATTGGTTTATCAAAGACTCTTCGTGTTATTTCTTTGGTTTTCATTTCATTCATCAGAGATTCTTTGAGTGTTTTTTCAATTAATAACAATAAATCGATTTCTTTTGATAAACGAACTTCAAGTTTTGATGGATGAACATTGACATCAACTAGTTGAGCATCTGTTGTTATATTTAAGACAATCATTGGGAAACGGTCGATTGGCATAAATCGTCTAAACTCTCTTAGAATGGTTGATGTAATTTGTGGATATCGAATTAGACGATTATTTAAAAAGATATTGATATGAAAACGATTGGCTCGGTGTTGATGAGGTAAGATGTACAGACCATCAATCTTAAAATCAAACGATTCATTTTTAAAATTAACTCCTTGTTGACTAATTTGATAACCATAGATGGCATAAAAAACTTCTCTTAAATCGTTTTTTCCTGATGTTTGAAAGACAAGTTGGTCATCATTTTTTAAACTAAAAGAAATCTGCGGATATCCTAAAGCAATATTCTGAACTAAAGATAAGTTTCTAACTGCCTCATATTGAGGTGTTTTTAGATGTTTTAAGCGAGCAGGTGTCTTATAAAACAGTTGACTTACAAAAATAGATGTCCCTGGATTACTTTGATATGGAATTACTTCAGACATCTTTCCATTATCAACAATTAATTGATGTTGATTACTGATTGCTTCAACTTTTGAAACTGAGGCAATACTTGGTAATGCTTCTCCTCTAAATCCTAATGTTTGGATTTGGTTTAAATCAATTTCATTTTTAATTTTTGATGTGGAATGTCTCAAAAAGGCAAGTTTTAAATCTTCTTGACTCATACCTTCACCATTATCAATGACACCAATAAAATCTAGTCCGCCATTCTTTGTTTCAATTTGAATGTGACTGGCATTAGCATCGATACTATTTTCAATTAGCTCTTTAATAATACCGAAAGGTCTTTCAACAACCTCGCCAGCAGCTATCATATTGGCTAATTGTTCATTTAATTGAATAATTTTACTCATTATCTTCACTCTCATTTATAGCAACTAACTCATTTAATAATGTTAAAGCATCTAAAGGTGTTAGTTTGTTGATATCCACTTCTTTTAGTCTTTTTGAGACTTTCGAAGGAATTTGTATGACTTGTTGACTATAATCAATCGAATTGTCTTTGTTATTACTCGCTTGAGCAGACAGTAGTCGCTGATTCGCTTTTTTTATAATCTCTGTTGGTAAATCAGCAAGAGCTGCTACATGAATACCATAAGATCGATTCGCTGATCCTGGTTTTACTTCATATAAGAAGGTAATTTCTTGGTCCTTCTCAGCAACCATCACCTGCGCATTGACCATATTGTCATGATTTTGTGCTAATTGCGTTAACTCATGATAATGGGTTGAGAAAATACAACGTGCTTTTATCTTTGTCGCAACATATTCTAAGATTGAAGAAGCAATTGCCATTCCATCATGTGTTGATGTGCCTCGGCCAATTTCATCAAAAAGAATGAATGAATTTGAGGTTGCTCTTGATATCGCTGTATTGGTTTCAATCATTTCTATCATAAAGGTGGAATGCCCACTCATAATGTCGTCACTGGCTCCCATTCGAGTATAAATCCCGTCAAATAAAGGAAGATGTGCTTCTTTAGCTTTTACATAACATCCCATTTGAGCCATGATGATGCTGATCGCTATTTGTCTCATATAAGTGGATTTTCCACCCATATTAGGGCCTGTTAATATCATGACATCTTGATCTGGTTCTAAGCTATAATCATTAGAAATAATCTGATGTGTTTTCATTGAGTATTCTAAAATAGGATGACTACTTTCAATGAGTTTAATGCTACGATCTTTTGTAAACTGAACCCTTGTAAATCCAGGTTGACCGCTGATAATGCTTAATGCACTTAAACAGTCAATTTGGGCGATTATTGCGGCAAGTTTTCGAACTCTGTCAACACTTGTTTGCAATGTATTAATAAGTTTATCGAGCAAGGTTGATTCTAATGAATCAAGTTGAGTTGTGGCTTCTAGAATCTTTTCTTCTTGTGCTTTTAATTCAATTGTATAAAAACGTTCAGCATTGGTTAATGTTTGGCGACGTATAAAGCCATACTCTTCCTTGACTAATCCTAGCTGTCCTTTTGATACTTCTAAGTAATAGCCAAATTGACGAGAATAACCTACTTTTAGATTTTTTATACTAGTTCTCTCTTTTTGTTCTAATTCATAATTGAGTAACCACTGATTACTATCACTTAATGTTGAGCGATAGTCATCTAATTTTGTGTTTACTCCTATTTTTATGGTTGGTGTAGATCCTACAATGGCTGGTGCATCTGCTTCTAATTGTGTTTCGATAAGATCTTTGACATCATCTACTTGAACATTTTCAAAGACTGACAAAAAATCACTTTCATTAAACAGCTCTTTTAATCCGTTAAACTGTTCAATACTAATTCTTAAACGGTTTAAGTCTTGGGCATTGGCTGTTTTGTATTCGATTTTTGTAGCGATACGAGAAATATCATATATTTGTTTTAAAAATTCTACGAGTTTATGTTGAATTAAATAGTTTTCAATCAAATATGTGATGCGGTCTGCTCTTAATTTAATATCTTCTTCTTTTAATAATGGAAATTTAATCCATTCTTTAAGCTCTCTTGTGCCCATGCTTGTGTTTGTTTTATTTAAGTAATCAAATAATGAGTGACTTCTTGAATTTACTCTTTCAACTTCTAATAATTCTAAATTTGATAATGAAACAAAGTCTAGTTTCATCGTTTCTTGATTTAAATGGCTTAGTCTTGGTTTAATGGTTTGTTTTTGAGTATATGCTAAATACTCTTTTAGTTGTAGTTCTGCTTTTTCTTTTTCTGATGATACTTTCTTCTTAATTGGATGAGTACTGATGACTAGGTCTGTATTTTCTTTTAACCATTCTTTTTCCATCGAATCGTCTATTAAAACTTCCTTGACATGGTGTTGAACCAAGAGTGTCATTAGTTGAGATGTATCTTTTTCAATTTGAGTTTTGATTAATTCATTGCTGGTGATATCGTATAAGGCTATGTAAATATTAAACAAATCGCTACTAATACTGGCTAAGTAGGATGTTTCGTTTTCATCATTATCAAAGTTTGTGCCTTGGGTAATGATTTTTGTTACTGCACGCTTAACTAATCCTTTGGCTTCTGATGGGTCTTCCATCTGTTGCGCAATGGCTACTTTATATCCTTTAGAAATAAGTCTTTGGATATAGGAATGAGCCGCATGATGAGGAACACCGCACATTGGTGCTTTTTGATTATTACCAGCCGCTCTTGAGGTTAGGATTAATTCTAATTCATTGGCTGCTATTTCGGCATCTTCAAAGAATAGCTCATAAAAATCACCCAATCTAAAAAATAGAAGCGTGTCTGAGCCTACTTCTTCTTTCATTTTTAAATATTGTTGTAGCATTGGGGATAAGTTTTCCATTGATGACCTCTTTTTCTTGTATATTATACCATAGCTAAGCTGTGGTATAATATCATCACGATGAGTACAAAAGAAACAAAAAAGTTCTATGTCGATTATGCGTTAGTAGCAATTATTCTCCTGTTTATGGTATTGTCTCTAATCGCAATTGATCGTTCCGGTATATATTTAGGCTATTCAACTCGAGGGCTCGCATTACGTCAAGGTATTTGGTATGTAATAGGGTTTGTTGTTATTTTAGTGATGATTAGGCTTAGCCCTGATATACTTTCTAAAATTATGAGAATTGCTTATTTCGTGTTGTTAATTATGTTGTTTGGTTTATTAGTGGTTAAATATATTCCAGCACTCCATAGTCCGCTAAGATTTTTAATTGAGGATCGTAATGGTGCTTATGCATGGTATACCATACCTGGAGGGTTGGGGACTTTCCAACCTTCTGAGTTTATGAAGATTGTTTTGATTTTTGTGAGTGCTGATATTATTCATAATCACAACTCTAATCGCCCTCAGGCTACTTTTGTGAGTGATTTGAAACTATTTTTTAAGATCGCTCTATGGGCTGTTCCACCACTTCTTCTTAACTTTTTGCAGCCAGATACAGGGATTCCGATTATTATTGTTGTTAGTTTAATCTTTATGATTTATGTCGGAGCTACTAAGAACTATTGGTTTTTAGGGATTTTAGTGCTTTTAGTTCTGCTTTATTTTGGGACTATTTACTTGTATTATAATCATCCTGACATCCTTGGTTCTTTTATTGGAGGAACTCAGGAAACACAGTATAAATTAGGACGTTTCTATGGTTGGCTTGAATATGAAAAATACGCCCAGAGTTATGGTTACCAGCTTTATAATGCGCTGATTGGTTTAGGGATGGGCGGATCTACTGGTATTGTTGATTCAACATTTGTTGTTCATATTGCTGAGGCTCAAAACGATTTTATTTTCTCAGTCATTGGCTCTCAATTTGGTATAGTGGGAACACTATCGGTTGTGGCTTTATGTGTATTGTTGAATGTTAAATTAATTTATACAGCGGTTATGTCTGTTAACACAAAAGCTAAATATATTCTTGGTGGATTTCTTGGTATCTTTATGTTTCAACAACTTCAAAACATGGGAATGTTGGTTGGTTTAATGCCAATTACAGGAATTACTTTGCCTCTAATTTCTTCGGGTGGTTCATCTTTAATTTCGTATATGATAGGCCTTGCTTATGCATTTATGGTTCATGATCATACAAAGAAAAACCCTGTGTATGAAGAATCTAAAATGCCATCGATTATCTCAAAAAAGACTTCTTAATCGCATATAATAAGAATTATCGTTAAAGCGAATGAAATTGACATGTTTACTTGAAAAGAAGATGTCAATTTTCTTTGTCTGGTGCAAGTTAATATTTAAATGATCGTATATTAACATGGCTCCTTCAAAGGAATCACTTTCAAATGTAATGTGAGCTTTAGGATTTAAGACTAATGGTGAGTTAAGTGAGCGATAATGACGATGATGTATGCCTGAAATTTCTGTTAATTGTAGAGCTTGTAATGTATCGTCAATAATTGCGCCTCCTATTGAGCGATTATAGGCGGTTGAGCCGATTTGACCACTGACACAGAGCCCATTGCCTCTGAATTCTTCTAAATACTCATCATTGATACTGACCTTCATGGTTTGAGTTTGAATTATGTTTTCAACCCTTGATTCATTTAGAGCATACACTTGGTGTCTTAATTGATCATCTGCTCCATAGCATCTTGATTCAATAAGTGCATGTGAGAAAATATGATAGTCACCGTCAAAATCATCAACAAACATGTCGAGTTCTTCGCTGGTATAATCAGTGAAAAAACCTAAGGTTCCGGTGTGGATGCCTACAAATTTAACTTTGTCTAGTATGTCTACATAGTTATGGATTGCGTGTAACATAGTCCCATCACCGCCGATGGTAATAATGATTTCAGGGTTGTCCTGAGTGCATGTGTGACCACGTAATTCTAACTTTTCTGTGAGTTCTTGTGCCTTGTTGGTTGATAGCACATCATCTCTGTGATGAATATAGTAGTTCATTTTTTCCTCTTTCTAATGTAATATATGGGTATGAAACAAAATATTGAGATTGAGTACAAATCATTACTCTCGCCTTTCGATTTCAATCGACTTAAAGCTTCCTTTTTTAAAGATGCAGTTTTATTTGTTCAAGAGAATCGTTATTATGACACATTGAATAAAGATTTGTATGATCGTAGGATTAGCCTTAGAATTCGTCGTGTTAATAATAAATCCCTCTTTACTTTAAAACAAATTGATGCTCATAATCAAGTTGTTGAGCATGAGGTTGAGGATGATAATTTGGATGTTGATGATCCTCGGATTGTTAAATTACTGGCTGATTTGCATCTGCCGACTCAGTTAATTTGCATTTCAAGCTCCCAGACTCATCGTCTTTTGATCAGTGACAAGTTTGGGGAATGGTGTTTAGATCGCAATGAGTTTAAAAATCATGTTGATTTTGAGCTTGAATATGAAATTACGGGGGTTACTAATACTCGTATTGATCGCTTCTTAGCATTTTTAGAAACGAATAGTATTACTTATCATAAAGCTTCACCTAAATATATTCGTTCATTAGAATAATCGAGTAATGGGGAATTAAAGTTAGGTGGATTGTTGAATTCTACTGTAATTACCGTACTTTGATTAATTTTATTTTCTAATATTTTTATTAATCCTAGAACACTGTAGTGTTCTTTTTTCATTTGTGTATAAACGGGTAGGATTAAGGTCAGTTTATTGTCTTTAAGAATATATTTGACCATGCTTGTCATCATTAATGGATTTCCTTGAGTTATCTTAAAGCGATGATTGTTTCTATCTCTGAATAATTCGCTCTCTTTAATAATGCGTGCTGCTTGATAACAAGTGGCTAGGGCTTGAAGTTGATGATTAAATGGGTCTTGTGTCTCACTCCATAAATCAAGACCATTCTTTGATGCTTTAAATAATATTTGAGAGGTAATATTCTGATCAGAGTCAAAATAAATAAAAGACTCTACTTGTTTGGATAAATCATACCCAAAATCAGATAAATAAATTGGTGATTTGAAATAAGTGACGTTTTCTAAAAGTAAACAATTGAGTTTATCTGGAAACTCTTCAGTTTTCTTAAGTCGAGTAATCATTTCAATGAACTCTTCGTTTGAATTTTCGCCTAATTGTTTCCCATAATACGAGAAAACATTCTTAGTTTTTAAATTCTTTGATTCTTTTAATTGCCCAAAGCCTAGTAATCCTTTTTCTTTTCGATTTGTTGAACTTAAAAAGAACAGTAAATCATTTGTCCCAAAGTCACTAAAATTTTTCGTGCTAAAGCGCCAAAAAACAATTTGACGGTGTGAATGAAGACGATGAAATTCAACGGCTTTTGGATGAATAACATGAGCAATTGAGGCCATTAATAATCAAACTTCTTTCTATTTTTTAAAGATCTGGTTAGTGTCATTTCATCGACATATTCTAAATGTCCACCCATTGGTAAGCCTTGTGCTAAAACACTTACTTCAACAATATCTTGAAGCTTCTTGGCTATATAATAAGATGTTGTTTCGCCTTCCATTGTTGGATTTAAGGCTAGGACTACTTCGGTTACATCTTTTTTCGTTCTTTCGATTAATTCTTCAATTGTTAAATCTTCTGGCATGACGCCATTGATTGGTGAAATTAATCCGCCTAAAACATGATAAAGTCCTGTGTATTGGCCTGTTTTCTCAATTGCTAGGATGTCTTTTGGATTAGATACGACACATATAATTGATTGTTCACGCTTAGGGTCACGACAAATATCACATAAATCTTCCTCGGTATAATTTCCACATGATTTACAATGTTTAATACTTTGTTTTGTTGATTTTAACTGATTTGAAAATGATTCTACACTTTCAGTGCTTAAGTCTAAAACAAACAAAGCGTATCTTTCAGCTGTTTTATTACCAACCCCTGGTAATTTCTTAAATTCTTCAATCAATTTGGTTAATGTTTTTGGGTACATTTATTCTTCAATCCTTAAATTTTCAAATGTCTCTTCAAGAAGTTTTTGAGTGTCGACTTCTTCTTGAGGTGGCTCATCTTCTGGTAAAGAAAAATCAATTTTTATCTCCTTTTTCTTTGGCAATTGTTTATTCTTATGCATTGATAGGAAGGTTTCGGTAATGTTTTTGAAATTATCAACATCAACAACAAAGACTTTTCGTAACATTTTTAATTCTTCTAACAACTCATTTAAGAGTGACATATTTGTATCATCATTAAGCGAGTTTACGACTGCTTCAGACTGAGTGACTAAAACAATAAATTCTGGTGATGACACGCCAATTAAACTGTTGTTTATAAGTTGGTTTATGCGTCTATACTTAAGTGTGTTTAGCTTTCCTTCTTTATTTCTCCAGACTTTGGTATCTTTGGTTCTTTGAGTTTTATCGCCTAATACCATTAGTTCAATAAGTAATTGTTCGTTTAAATCTAGTGGTTCCTTCTCTACTTTAGGTATATCTTGCTCTGTTTGTTGTGGTTCAACCTTCTCTTCTTGTTCAATTGCTTCTGGTGCTGGTGTTTCAGTTTTAACTTCTTCTTTAACTTTTTTAGAGTCTGGCTTAGTTTGTTCAATTACTTGTGGCTGATCAATCAGATTCATTACCATTACTTCAAGATACGACTGATATTGACCATTAAAGCGTGCTTCTTGGGCAATGTGTAGTAGTTCATTTACGATTTTGGTTAGTAAGTCCTCGCTAATTGTTTTAGATAATGCTTTAACAACAGGCAGATTGATTTCAGAAATTAATTCATCATTACTAGAAATTGAGTGAACTAAAATTTCTTTGCATAAAGTTACAAAGTCAAAAATGTATCGTACATAATCGATACTCTTAGTTTCTAATTCTTTTATATTGTTTAAAGCTCCCATTAAATCTTGATTATATAGGGCTTCTAATAAGTTTTGTTTTTCTTGTGGTGTACTTAATTTGTATAGATCAAATATTTCTTGAACTTTAATTGGATGTGAACTATAAGCAATTAATTGTTCTAAAATAGTTAAAGAATCCCGATGTCCACCATCTGCCAAATTAGCTATTATTTCGACAACTCCATCTTCTACTTTAAGTTTTTCTCCTTTAATTACTTTTTGAAGATTTTCAACAATATCTTGGGGAGATACGCGAGTAAAATCGTAGCGCTGACATCTAGAAATAATAGTGGGTAATACTTTATGAACTTCAGTTGTCGCCAAAATAAAGACAACATGTGAAGGGGGTTCCTCCAATGTTTTTAATAAAGCATTAAAGGCACCTGTTGATAACATATGAACCTCATCGATTATATAAACTTTCTTGCGGGCTTCGATGGGAGCATATTTAACTCTTTCAATTAAATCTCTAACATCATCAACACCTGTATTACTGGCAGCATCGATTTCTATAATATCTGGATGAGAATCCTGACTTATGGATTCACATATACTACAATGATTGCAAGGGGCTTCTTGTGGGTTTAGACAGTTTAAACCTTTTGCCAATAACTTGGCGAGTGTTGTTTTTCCTGTTCCTCGGGGTCCATTAAATAAATATGCGTGTGCTAATTGGTCTCTAGCAATCGCATTTTTTAGTGTCTGAACAATATGTTTTTGACCTATAACATCCTCAAAAGCTTGTGGTCTATAGGATCGATACAATGATTTATAAGCCATTTGGTGTTCCCCTTCCAATTGAGTCTATTATACCACTTTTATAGCTCTCTTTTAGCTTTAAAATAGTTCTTGATAATTTCTTCGCACTCTTCTTTTAAAAGACCCCCATAAACGGTTGTATGATGGTTTAGTTGTTGTATCTGGCTCACATCAATGATTGATCCATAAGCTCCGGCCTTATGATCTTGTGCTCCAAAAAAGACCGTCTTAATGCGTGCTTGTGAGATAGCTCCTGCACACATTAAACAGGGCTCGAGTGTTACATATAACACACATTCTTCTAATCGCCATGACTTTAATCTTTGGTTGGCTTGTTTAATTGCCATGACCTCAGCATGAGTAAATATGTGCTGATCCTTTTCTCTAGTATTAAATCCTTCACCAATTATTTCATCATTAAAAACGATGACACATCCAACCGGAACTTCATCTTGTTGATACGCATTATTAGCCAACTCTATGGCTCTTGTCATATATTTTTCGTGCTTCATGATATTAAAAAAGCTACTACACACATCAGAGCTAATGTAAGGCTGCTGTATTCCTACCCTGACCTGGTTAATTAGATAATGTTGTAGTAGCTTTATTATTATATAAAATATTTAACTAATTATCAACCACTATCCAATGTTAAGTTTTTACTTTACCTATATTTTTCGAGAAAACAAGGAGATAATGTACATAATAGTTAAATTGACTATTTAAACTTTTTCTATAAAGGATGTCCTATGAATGAACACTAAGGATTTTTCTTAAACGTAAAAATGACCATCATTTCTTGGCACATGACCTGATACTATGTCATAGAATATTTTTTACCTTTTAAGACCTAGTTCTTTATTCTGTCTTGGCATCATTTTAATGGGGGGCGGATTAGTGTGATTAATTGTTGACTCTATTATGAAATAACTTCTTTGTTATTATCTTCAATATTCCACAAGACCATCTGATTCATTAAACATCTAATGTTTTCTGCTTCATAGTCTTTATGATGGTGTCCAAAATACCAGTAATCGTATAAATCGGTACATTTCATAATTTCATCAAGCACAAACCCAGGATGAACACGTTCACCTCTTTTTTGTTGTACTTTTTCTAAATAAGCATTACTGACATCTCCAATTGGATAGCCAAAATGTCGCATGACAAATTCCCTGGGTCCATCATGTGAAATAATAACATCAACTTGCCCGAACTCTTTTAAATGTTTAACAGCTTTATCTGAATCTACTTTTAATGGTAGTTCTTGTGTATAGATACTTTTATTCAAAGTTCGATACCCATAATCAATTGAGTATGCTCCAGGATAAAACCAGAATGTCTTACCATGCACTGTTAGTATTTCTCCAATTAAAGGAGCAAATATGTTTTCGCCCATTTGATATCCTTTACCACCATATCGTTCAATGAGTGGTTGTTTTTCAATCCAATTATAATTCTCATGATTTCCCAAATTTACAATTACTTGACAGGGTAGATTCCTCCAATATTCTAATACACTTAGATCGTTTTCATTCCAAGGAACACCAATATCTCCACAATGAATGATGACATCATTGTTATTTAATTGTAATTCTTTTACTTTTTCTTCACTTAGTTTGTCAAGATCGATACTTCCATGTGTATCTCCTATAAATAATATTCGCATTGATTCACCTCTTAGGTTATATTATATGATAATTTGATGAATGGTTGAAATAAAAAGAAAAAATGTTTCACGTGAAACATTTTTAATCTTCAATAACTTTTAGTAATCTATCACACAAGACTTCTAGATATTCTAGTGGACAGGCGATATTGATTCTAATAAATCCTTTTCCATTATCTCCAAACATTTCTCCGTTGTTCACATAAATATTATGCTGATGGAGTCTTTCCTCAATATTCTCTTTAATATATGGATTTAAGTCTACCCACAATAGGTACGTTCCTTCCAAAGGAGTTATAGTAACTTTATGGCCGAGTCTTTCTTTAATATACTCATAATTCTTTTCCAATAGCTCTTTTAACTCAACCATCCATTGCTTGTAATTAGAATACACTGTTTCAGTCGCTACTAAACCTAACGCATTTACCCAATTATGCGGTTGTTTTGTATTGTAATCAACAATACGACCATATAACTTAGGATTCTTAACAATTAAGTTTGCGCAGTTGGAACTCGCTAAGTTAAACGTTTTAGAAGGGGATGTGCATGTATAAGTTATCTCAGGAGCTAATGTTGCTAATGGAGTATGTGTATTATCATATAAAGTGATATCAGCATGAATTTCATCACTAATTATTAATAGATTGTTCTTTCTGCTAATCTCAACAAGTTTTTCTAACTCTTCTTTTGTCCATACTCTGGAAACCGGATTATGTGGGCTACAGAATAGAACCATCTTGACATTTTCATCTTGTGTTAATGAATCAAATAACTCAAAATCGATGGTATAAAACCCGTCCTCATTATTCAATGGACATTCAACGAGGGTTCTGTTTGCATTTTTAACAGTTGAGTAGAAAGGGGGATAAACGGGTGTGAAAATTACAATCCCATCTTTTTCATTAGTATTTGACTTGATGATTGTATCAATCATAGGTAAAACACCTGTGAATGTTAAGACTTCCTTACGATCTACTTCTAAGTTATGTACTTCTTTCATAAAGTTTGATAATACATCATAATAAGAGTCTCTAGGGAATGTATAACAGAGTGTGTTCTCTTCTAAATACTCATTAATAGCTTCTTTAATTTCAGGCATTGCTTTAAAACTCATATCAGCAACCGTAAAAGGGAACGTTTGATTGTCATCAACAAAATGTTTGTTGTTCTTCATACGTGCTAAGCGCACAGAGTTTTTTTGATTATCTAAGACATCTTTAAAATAAGTCATATTACACCTTCTTAATTACTTTCTTAAAGCCCATATATGGTTGTAGCACATCAGCAATTTTCACATTACCATCTGCTTGTAAATTATTCTCTAAATAAGCAATTAGCATTCTTGGAGGCGCAACAACTGTATTATTTAATGTGTGCGCAAAGACTCTTCCTTCGGGTGTATCAATACGAATTTGAAGTCTACGAGCTTGTGCATCTGTTAAATTTGAAGCAGAACACACCTCAAAGAACTTGTCTTGTCTTGGACTATAGGCCTCAACATCGACTGATTTACTCTTTAAGTCAGCTAAATCTCCAGAACAACACTCCAAAACACGAACAGGAATATCTAAGCTTTCAAATAATTCAACTGAGTACTTATACATTTTTTCAAACCACTCAGCACTTTCATCTGGATGACACACAACAATCATTTCTTGTTTCTCAAACTGATGAATACGATATACACCGCGTTCTTCAATTCCATGAGCACCAACTTCTTTTCTAAAACAAGGTGAATAAGAAGTTAGTTTCTGCGGAAGTGTCTCATAATCCAAGATTGTGTCAATAAATTTACCAATCATTGAGTGTTCACTTGTACCAATTAGATATAAATCTTCCCCCTCGATTTTATACATCATGCTTTCCATTTCCTCAAAACTCATAACGCCCTCAACGACATTACCGCGAATCATAAACGGTGGAATCACATATGTAAAGCCCTTATCTATCATAAAGTCTCTTGCGTAAGCCAATACCGCTGAATGAAGTCTTGCGACATCACCAGTAAGATAATAGAATCCAGCACCACTTGTTTTTCTAGCACTTTCTAAATCAATACCATCTAAACTTTCCATAATATCAACATGATGTGAAACTTCATGGTCTTTCTTTTCTGATTTACCAACACGATAAAGCTCAACATTTTCACTATCATCGCGACCAATCGGAACAGATGGATCAATAATGTTGGGGATCGTCATAAGAAGCTCTCTTAGTTTAAGTTCAGTCGGTCCTTCTTGTTCCTCTAACTCTTGGAGTTTGGTTGCATATTCTTGAACTTCTTTTTTAACCTGTTCTGCTTCATCAAACTTCTTTTGGCCCATTAGCTTCCCAATCTCTTTGGATTTGGAATTTCTTAAGCCCCTTAATGAATCTGCTTCAGTTTTTAGTTTTCTATACTGTACATCTAAGTCAATAATTTGATCCACTGTTTCTAACTTGTGTTCTTGAAATTTCTTTTTTAGATTCTCTCTGATTACTTCAGGATTTTCTCTAAATAAACGTATGTCTAACATATTTCCTCCTTTTTGACATAAAAAAAGATATCACCCAAAGGGACGATACCTCGTGTTGCCACCCTTTTTACAATGTTTCACGTGAAACATTGTCACTCGAACTGATAACGGTAGTAGCCGGAATAAATCACTCAAGAGTGGAATTGTTGCTTCATATTATTAGCTTTCACCAACCGCTAACTCTCTGAAATAATCCACAACATTAGTCTCTTTCAACGTTTGAATTTATGATACCAAAACTATGTTATTTGTCAACTTGAAATACCAAGTGTATAACTCAGTTCTTGAGAGAAAACAATTCCATTACTTGCTTTTTCAAAATGGCCTTCAGTATGAATTGCATTCATAACTTCTTTCTCAATATCCTTACTTACAATTAATAGAATAACCTCTTTTTCAGGTTCAATCGGAACACCAAAGAACTTTTGTGCATCCTCTGATACTGTACCATGTCCTTTAAGAATAGTTGCTCCACGAGCACCTGTATCTCTTGCAACTTTAATTAGTTCATCAGTTTTTCCATAATTTGTAATTACTGTAATTAACACTTCATTCGTCATATTTGTGTTCTCACTTTCTGGAAGACATTCGGTCTTTGCAACATAGATATTTCTTGCTTGTTTAACAAATAAAATTCCATGTCCTGGTTCATCGAGATCAAATTTCTCTTTTGCTTCAGCCATAAACTCATCTAAACGTTTTTTGCTAAACATCCCTTGTATGTAAGTTCTAGCAGAGCTATTAATACCCAAAGCATTTAATATGCGTTGGTTCACAGTACCGTGACAAGGCTGACTTAAAACAAACCCTGAATTATGTTTTCGATAAAGTTCTTCAGCTTTTATTGCCTTATTGTCTGCAATTATTAAATTGCAGAAATAAATGTCTTTTGTATATCTATTCATATTATTGTTCCTCAATCCAATCCTCAGTTGTTGTTTCTTCTTTTTGTTCTGTCTTAACTTTGTAAACGACACCTAGTAATTGAATAACAATCAGCGGCATCATCGCAACAACAGCAACAAGTCCGAAAGCTTCAGTTAATACATTGGATCCATTGGCAATCGCAGCTCCTATAGCCATTGATAAGATAAAGGTCGCAGTCATTGGTCCGGTTGAGACGCCTCCTGAGTCGAAAGCAATCCCTGTAAATAAAGTAGGTGAGTATTTAAGAAGTATCAACGCAATTGTATATCCTGGGATTAAATACCACCACAGAGAAAACCCCACATATATTCTAAACATTGCCATCGCAACAGCCAATGCTGTTGAAATACTTAAGCCACCAAGCATCAGCTTCTGGTTAATATAACCACCTGATATTTCCTCAACATTTCGATTTAATACCCATATAGCTGGTTCAGCAAAGACTATGACTAAGCCTAATAGGAAGCCAAAAACAATAACTAACCAACCATTTGGTCCAGTAATGAGTCGAGCTCCTAATTCTTGAGCAACGTTACTAAACCCAGCATTAACTCCTGTTAAGAATAATACAACACCAACGTAGTTTAAGGCTAATCCTTTACCTAATTCAATTAATTCATTTTTAGGTAATTTAAATTCTTTATAATTCAAATAGAAGAAAATAACCACTAAAGGTGAAAGCGCAATGGCTACGTTTTTAAACTCAAGAAGCAGAACATCCCATACAAATCCTAAATGTGTAGGATAATGAGAAACCTCTTGAAGTGCATCTGCTGTTATATCCATATTAAAGGTTGCAAGCGATAAAAGCAACATAGCCAAGATAGGTCCTGCTGAAGCCAATCCAACAATCCCAAAACTATCCTCTTGATTTGTCTTAGATGCTCGCTTTGAAGCCAACCCTATTCCTAATGCCATAATAAACGGAACTGTTAAGGGTCCAGTCGTCACTCCTCCTGAGTCAAACGATACCCCTAACAAATTTGGTTGTAGTTCTGAAACTAAGAACCCAAGAACAAAAATAATGAGGTAAGAGAATAAATAAACCAGTTTCAATGATTTATTATACAGAATTCTCAGCATTCCAATTACCACATAAATTCCTGTCCCAACAGAAACAACACCTATTAGTAATAGTGCCGGAATCTGATTACTAGTTATTGATGCTAATTGATTTCCTAAAACTTGAAGATCAGGCTCAGCAAAAGTAACCATAAAACCAACTAGAAAACTCACAATAATAACATAGGGTAAACTATTCTTAGCTAAAACAGATTCACCTACTACATTACCCATTTTTTCAATACTCTTATCGACCCCCAAATTAAATAATGTTAGACCTACCATCAGTAACAATGTCGATACTGTAAATAGGATAAGTAAATCAGAGCTAAATGGTGTAAAAAATAGATGACTCACAATAACAATTAGATAAATCGGAAGTACCGAAAAGGTAGTTTCTTTAAATTTATTTACTAATTCCAAACTTTTTCCTCCTTTTCTATTGGTCTATTGTACCAAAAATATACTTTTTTTATAACTAAGTATATTTGCTAATTAAAACAACAGAATAAATGAAAAGGATGATTTAAATCTCATCCTTTCGTTTTTACTCAGATTCCTCAACTTTTGAATTTATTTCTTCTTCATCAGTCGAATCAACAATCGCAACATTACTGACAATTGCATCCTTAACATTAATTAGTTTAACACCCTGAGTATTACGCCCCATTTCACCAACTCCATTTAATGAAATACGAATCAGCGTACCAATTGATGTCACAAGTAGAGCTTCCTCGTCGCCTTCAACACTTCTAAAGGCAACTAGTGGTCCATTACGATCAGTTATACGAATCGTAATAACTCCCTTACCACCTCTAGATGTTAAGCGATAATCATCAATCGGAGTAATCTTGCCATAACCTTTCTCAGTCACAACAAGAATCTTACTACCCTCGACATTGGTCGCCATACCAACAACTTCTCCACCATCAACATCAATTCCTCGAACACCTCGAGCGCTTCGACCCATTGGTCTAACACGGCTTTCCTCAAAACGAATCGCCTTACCACGACTTGTTGCAATCAAGATTTCATTTTGCCCATCAGTCGCTTTGACACTGACTAATTCATCATGATCATCCAAACTAATCGCAATCTTCCCATTTCTTTGAATTCGATCAAAATGCTCAACCGCTGTCTTCTTAATATAACCATTCTTAGTCACAAAGACGACATATTGTGCTTCAGCATAATCAGGAATTCTCACTAAAGACTTAATTTTTTCATCTTTCTCTAGCTGTAAAATATTAATTACAGGAATCCCCATTGATGTTCTTGAAGCTGGTGGTACTTGATAAGCCTTAAGTCGATACACCTTACCATAATTGGTAAAGAACAGTAAATGTTCATGAGTATTCATCGTCACTAGTAAGTCAATAACATCATCATCATGCATACTCATTGAACGGACTCCTCGTCCACCGCGATGTTGAATTGAATACGTATCTAAAGACGTTCTCTTAATATAACCATTCATGGTCATCGAAATAACAACATCCTCACGCTCAATTAAATCCTCATCCTCTAAATCATAACCTTCTTCAATAATTTCAGATCGACGAGCATCTCCATATTTATCCTTCATTTCAAGAAAATCAGCTTCAATAATTTCATAAATTCGATGCTCATTCGCAAGTATATCCATTAAATCCTCAATCGTTAAAACTAATTGATCAAATTCTTCCTGAATTTTATTTCTCTCTAAACCCGTCAATCGTCGTAAACGCATGTCCAAAATTGATTTACATTGCTCCGGACTTAATCCAAAACGCTCAGCTAAACGATTACTTGCTTCTTCATCACTCATTGAATCTCTGATAATATGAATCACTTCATCAATGTTATCTAGAGCAATTAATAAACCTTCTAGAATATGAGCTCTTTCCTTCGCACGATCAAGTTCATACTGAGTTTTTCGAGTCACAACCTCAACTTGATGATTTAAATAATGTGTAAACAGTTCCTTTATCCCTAATAATTTAGGTTGTCCGTTGACTAACGCAATATTATTCACACCAAAACTAGCCTGAAGTTGAGTCATCCTAAACAATTGGTTTAATAACACTTCCGCATTGACATCTCTTCTAACTTCAATAACAACTCTTATTCCATTACGGTTAGATTCATCTCTGAGGTCAGTTATGCCCTCAATCACTTTTTCTCTAACCAAGGCAGCAATTCTCTCAACCATCCGTGCTTTATTAACTTGATACGGAATTTCAGTCACAACAATTTGTTGTCTATCATTAGGAAGGGCTTCAATATGTGTCTTGGCTCGCATTAAAACTGACCCACGACCTGTCATAAACGCTTTTTTAATTCCTGTACGTCCTAAAATATAACCACCAGTTGGAAAATCAGGGCCAAAGATATAATCATTCATTAATTCAAGAGTTGAAATCTCTGGGTTCTTAATAATCGCTATTAAAGCATCCACAGTCTCTGATAAATTATGCGGTGGTATATTTGTCGCCATCCCAACCGCAATCCCCATAGACCCATTTAAAATGAGTTGTGGGATACGTGACGGTAAAACCGTCGGCTCTTTTTGAGATGCATCATAGTTATCCATATAATCAACCGTGTCTTTATTAATATCACGCATCATTTCCATCGATATTTTTGACATTCTTGATTCAGTATAACGCATAGCTGCCGCTCCATCGCCATCAATTGAACCAAAGTTACCCTGACCTTGAATTAGTGGGTAACGAAAGGAAAAGTCTTGAGCCATTCTTACAATTGAAGAATAAATAGCACTATCTCCATGAGGATGATAGTTACCCATAACTTCCCCAACCAACATCGCTGATTTCCTAAACGGACGATCAGAATACATCCCTAAATTATTCATCGCATACAAAATACGTCGATGAACAGGCTTCATTCCATCTCTTACATCAGGCAAAGCCCTTGAGACAATAACCGACATTGAATAATCCAAAAATGATTCCTTCATCTCTGTCGAGATATCTCGGAGTTCTATTTTGTCATGATCATCTTCATTAAATTCATCATAATTATCATTAATGTTATCTACCATACTTCCTCCTAAATATCTAAGTTTCTAACATATTGAGCATTTGTCTCAATAAATTCACGACGTGGTTCAACATCATCGCCCATCAACATATCAAATACATGATCAGCATCAATGGCATCATCAATCGTCACCTGAACTAGCGTTCTAGTTGCTGGATTCATGGTTGTTTCCCATAATTGGTCAGCATCCATTTCCCCAAGCCCTTTATAACGATCAATTTTTAAATTACCACCAAGTTCTTTTTTAATTTCTTCTAATTGTGCATCATTGTAAGCATAATGAACTGCACGTCCCTTTGTTACTTTATACAATGGTGGTTGAGCAAAGTACACATAACCACCCTCAATCACTGGTTGTAAGAATCTAAATAAGAACGTCAACAGTAGAGTTCTAATGTGAGCTCCATCTACATCAGCATCTGTCATCAAAACAATCTTATGGTATCTTAGTTTTTCTAAATCTAATTCATCGCCAATACCACAACCAAATGCAGTCAACATTGAACGAATTTCCTCATTTTCAAAAATTCGATGCATCCGTGCCTTCTCAACATTCAAAACCTTTCCTCTGAGTGGTAAAATTGCTTGGAAACGTGAATCTCGACCGTTTTTAGCCGAGCCTCCTGCTGAATTACCCTCAACTAAGAATATTTCAGATTCACTTGCATCTTTTGATTGACAATCAGCTAATTTACCAGGAAGTGAACTCACTTCCAAAGCACTTTTACGACGAGTTAATTCACGTGCCTTCTTAGCTGCTACCCGCGCCTTTGACGCCAATGACGCCTTTTCAACAATAAGTCTTGCGGTTTCAGGATTTTCCATTAAGAATCTCTCTAACTGACTTCCAAAGATATTGGAAACAATCCGACGAACCTCTGAATTTCCTAGCTTCGTTTTTGTTTGTCCTTCATATTGAGGATCAGGATGTTTAATTGACACAATGGCTGTTAATCCTTCACGAACATCCTCACCTTGAAAAGCCTCATCATCTTTTTTAAGAAGATTTTCACTTTTTGCATAATTATTAATGATACGAGTTAAGGCCATTCTAAAGCCTTCCTCATGAGTTCCACCTTCTTGGGTATTTATGTTGTTGGCAAATGAGTAAAGATTTGTTTGGTATGAATCATTATACTGAATCGCAATCTCAGCAATAATCTGATCCTCAATTCCTTCACAATAAATAACTTCTTCATGAAGCGGTGTACGATTTCGATTCATATATGTAATATATTCCTTAATTCCGCCTTCATAATAATAAACTTCATGTTTATCTTCAGATCCTTCTCGTTTATCATAAAGTTCAATCCGAATTCCTTTATTCAAATAAGCCATTTGACGCAGACGTTCTCTGATTACATCATAATCATAATGAGTCGTTTCAGTAAATATCAGAGGATCTGACTTAAAAACCACCTTTGTTCCTGAAATCTCAGTATTCCCAATTTCTTTTAACTCATCGGTAACATGTCCACCATTCTCAAAACGTTGAAAATAAATTTTTCCATCCTTAAAAACATGAACCTCAAGCCATTCAGATAAAGCATTAACAACAGACGCTCCCACTCCATGAAGTCCGCCTGATACTTTATAAGCACCACCACCAAATTTACCACCAGAGTGCAATTTAGTGTAAATTGTCTCAACAGTAGAACGTCCTGTTGTGCGATGCACTCCGACAGGAATTCCTCGTCCATTATCAAGCACTGAAAGAACATCATCTTCCTCAAGTGTTACGACAATCGTATCAGCAAAGCCTGCTAGGGCTTCATCTACTGCATTATCAACAATTTCCCACACAAGATGATGTAATCCTCTTGAGGCTGTTGATCCAATATACATTCCAGGTCGCTTTCTAACAGCCTCCAAACCTTCTAAGACTTGAATATCGTCAGATGTATAGGAATGTTCTACTTTTGTATTTAAGTTATCCATTTAAATCTCTCCTTGTTATCAATTGACCTTTATTAATCTCAAACACCGACATCGGTCTTTTTAATTCCTTTAATTGATCAATTGAGGTAGTAGTTAATAGTATTTGACTATCACTTGGTACGTTTTCTAAGAATCGTTGTTGATGAGTTTGATCAAGTTCTGAGAAAACATCATCAAGTAGCAATATTGGGTTTCTTTGCTCTTTATCATAAATAAACTCAACCAAAGCCAACTTAAGTGCGATTAGAACCAGTCTCTTTTGCCCCTGAGAAGCAATTTGATTAAGCTCATGTGTATTCATATAAGCACTTAAATCATCTCTGTGACAACCTGAATGAGTAATTTTGAAGTAAATGTCTCTCATTTTGTTTTGTTTCATGCGATCATGCATTAATCGCTTGAATTCTTGTTCACTATCTGTCGTAAATTCTGTTTGATATTGAAGATCAATACTATTATCTTCTTGTGATAATTTCTTAAACAGTAGTTTTATCTTCTTGTTCAGAGACTTAACCATTTTTAATCGATAATCAACAATTATCCACATATCTTCAATTAGTTGATGTGTCAATATAGACAACACATCTTCATCTATTTGAGGCTGTTTTAATAAAGCATTTCTTTGTTTCAATACATCGAAATAGTGATTTAACGCAACAAGATACTTATTAGACACCTTCGTTGCCTCAATATCTAAAAACTTTCTCCTAGTTCTTGGTGTATCACTAAAGAAATTTAAGTCCTGAGGTGAAAAGATGACACAGTTTAATGTGCCAATGTAATCACTACTACGCCTGATCATTGTTTCATTAATTTTAATGCTTTTACCATTTTTCAAAACAACAACCTGTGCTTTATTGGTTGAAACATCCGTATCAATTTCACACTGAATCCGAAAGAACTCCTCATCAAACTTAATTAAGTCACGATCATTTTGAGTTCTAAAACTTCTTAAGGTCGACATAAAATAAATCGCTTCTAATAAATTCGTTTTACCTTGTGCATTATCACCCACAAAAATATTTAATTCAGGATTAAAGTCAGTCGAGAATGAAGAATAGTTTCGATAATTAAGTAAATTTATCGACTTAATCTTCATCGTCTAGCTTTACTTCCTGCGAATTTATAGTCACGACGTCTGTTTTATTAATTTTGCGTCCTCGCCTTGTTTCTTTTTCACCATTCACTGTGATGTCAAATTCATGGATTCGATGTTTCGCTTCACCACCACTGGAAACGTATCCCAAGACCTGTAAAAGTTGGCCCAATGTTATTTGATTTTCCTTTAATTTCATGGTAAACTCCCATCTATTTCAACTAGTTAATTATACCAAAAAACCAACCTGTTTTCCAGTTTACAGCAAGCACAAAAAAACCGAGTATTTAGCTCAGTTTTTACACTTTTTTTAATCGTATGAACGAACTGGTAAAACCAGTTGTATAATACTTTCATCATTAGGATTGATGATTAAGAATGGCCTCATATCACCGGCAAATTTAATTTGGACATCTAAGGTATTTAAACTTCTTAGAGCCTCAATCATAAATCGAGATGAGAATGAAATTTTCAAAGGTTCTCCTTTAAATTCATCAATTGAAATAGACTCCTTAAACGAACCCATTTCTTGAGACGTGTTTGTGATTACAATTTCATCTGAAATAATATCAAACTTTACCGTAGACACTCCTTCAGACTTAATGAATGAAGCACGGTCAATAGCTCTTACTAATTGTTTCATTTGCGTCTTAATTTCAGTCACAAATTGAGTCGGAATTAATCGTTTTGTTTCTGGGAATAAACCATCTAGCAAACGAGATTGAATCAAAAGATGATCAAATTGGAATTGAATTTTTTTCTCATCCAGTGAAATATTAATTTCTTCATGATTTTCAATCATTCGCAATAACTCATTCAATGCTTTACGCGGAATTGTGATATTGAAATCCTTATCTACATTTTCAAGACTTAAGGTCTTATGTGCAAGACGATATGAATCAGTTGCGATTACAACTAGTTTTTTATCCTCAGCTTTGTAATTAAAATTAACTCCAGTTAAAACAGGTCTTGTTTCACGGTCACTTGTCGCAAATAGTGTTTGATTTATCGCATTTGATAAAACTTCACTTTTCATTGTAAATGATAATTCAGGTTCACTAAAGTCAATTTTAGGATATTGGGATGCTTTCATACCATTAATTCTAAAATCAGCAAGATTATCAAAAATCTTTACTAATGCTCCATCTATCAGCTCAACATGAATAACATCGTCTTCAAGTTTTCTTACAATGTCATTTAAGTATCTAGCATCAATCACGACTGATCCTATTTCAGTGATGTTTAACTTTGTATTTGGATCACTTAAGTACAAGCGATGTTCAATTGATAAATCTGAATCACTCGCTGTTAAAACAATTTGATTTTCTAAAACATCAATCTTTATTCCAGAGAGTTGTGGTAATGGCGAATTAACTACGATGGCTTTTGCTACATTACTAAGTCCATGGTAGAACGCATTTTTTGAAATTGTAAAATTCATAAGAGCTCCTTTTATTTTTGTTATATTAAGTATTATTACTATTAGGGCTGTTGAAACTGGGGATAAATGTCATATATGCCACTGATTACACTAATATTTTACCATATTTGATGTTGATTGAGTAGTTAATAACTGTGGATAACTTTTATTGAGAAATGAGTGCTTTTTCGATTTCATTAAAGGCTTGTCGAAAGATTTCATCTGTTTTTAAAAGCTTTTCAACTTTGTCACAAGAATTAATAATTGTTGAATGGTCTCGCTTAAATTCCTCACCAATTCTCGCAAAACTCCAGTCCAAATGTCTGCGATGCAAAGTAATGGCTACATGTCTTGGTAAGGCAATTCGATGTGATCGTACTTTTGAAACTAATTGTGACTTGGTTATTCCGTAATAATCACAGACCACACGCTTTATTTTTGCTGATGTAATTTCTTTAGCATCTCCATCAGGGGTTTGACCTTTAAAGGCTTCAATTGCTGTTTGGAGTGTAATTTTTGGTTGGTTACTAAAATTAATTCCATAGAATAACAGACGATTAAGTTGTCCTTCTAATTTTCTTATATCTTTTGAAAAATTTGTTGCAAGATAATCCAATACTTCGTCATCAATTAATGAAAAATCGAAAGATTGTTGAGTTAATTTTTGCTTTAAAATAGCTTTTGATGTATCAAATGCAGGTGAATTTACACTTACTGATAAACCTGAGTAGAAACGCGAAATTAATCGTTCTTCCAGTTCATTGATTTCGGTTGGTTGTCGATCACTGGTAATTACGATTTGTTTTTTATTTTGAATTAAAGTATTGAATATCTGGAAGAAAACCTCTTGAGATTTTAGTTTCTTACCCGATAAAAATTGGATGTCATCAACTAATAAAACATCTAATTGAGACATTTCTATCTTAAATTTATCAATTGTATTATTTTGCGAATTAATACTGACTTTGTCTACAAAATCAGAACATTGGATGTATAAAATATCTAAATCTGAATGTTGTGTTAAGCAATAATTACCAATTGCGTGGAGTAAATGGGTTTTTCCTAACCCAGAGTTTCCGTATATAAATAAAGGATTATATAATTTTCCTGGACTATATGAACATGCTAAAGCCGCAGATTGTGTTTCTTTATTACTTGGACCTACAATGAAATTATCAAAGGTAAATTTTGGATCAATGTTGTGGTTAAATGAGGGAATGCTCTTGGTTTCTTCTTCATCTAATTGATGAGGATAAACAATGCTAATGGATGTTACATCTGAGACGACATCTTTAATACATTCTAATAAGAAGCTCTTTTCCCCATTTAAGACTTCTCTTTGGACAAAGGCTCCTACAGAAACTACTGCTTGCCCTTTATCTAAACTTCTTAAGCGAGTATCAGTTTCAAAAAAACTCTTGTAAACTGATTCTTCAAAACGTTGACTTTCTTTAATAATTGACAATGTTTTTTTCCAAGTTTCATCTAAGAAAAATTCAACAGTTGTCATAATACTCTCCTTGCTGTGTGTATATAATATCAAAAATACAATTAATTTCTAATGAAAATAAAATGAAAAAAACTTATCAACAAAGTAAATAATAAAAACCTAAGTAATCAAGGGATATCAATATAGTTATCCACAGTTTCAACAAAATTCATTGTGGATAAATTGTTGACAACATTTTTGTTGAAAACTATTCTGTGGGAATTGTGGATAATATAGTTAATAAATACTCTTAGTTAACAAAAATTGTGGATATAATAAGCAACTATATATTGGATTATTCATACTTTATCAACAATTCAACAATGATATAATTAACAACTAAAAATTTTGTGAATATTGATGTTTATTTCGAAAAGATGTCCACAGCCTTATTTTACAACAACATAATAATTATCAACTATTGTTTAAAGTTTAATGAAATTTGATTTTAGTAGTTTTTTAACCTTATATAAAGGTATATATTATACAAGTAGTGAGCCTATTTTCTATTTTAAAACACAGGAATATATTATTTAGTACAAGACAATCAATCTTGTTTTATTATTTTTTTAAAATCCCTTTCGTTGATTGAGAATACTCTATTTCCAATCTTTGTTGTTTGTTCAGATATTAGTTATTTATTGTTGTGATAATTAATCATCATCTATTCAACCCACATAATCAAAATTAAATTATTGAAGTTTTTATACTTTCATTAATCGCATTAATTACTTGGTTTTTACCTTTTTGACTAATGATAAATTTTCTTTGGGAGGAATGACAAGCAAACAGCCAAAAACATACACGAAAAGATTTTAATTAAAAATTTAGGAACATTCATATGTAACCACTACTAAAAGGTATGAAACAGTACAAAGGCTATAAATTTAGAATCTACCCAACCACAGAACAAGAAAACTTCTTCGCGAAGTCTTTTGGTTGTGTACGAAAAATCTACAATCTATTACTCGAAGAAAAAATGAATCTCTATGAATCAAAACAAACAAATAAAAGAAACAAACCACAACACTATTTCATAGAATATCCATATTTAACAGAAGTTGATCAAACAGCTCTTCTCTATGCCCAACGACATTTAGATA
>DUUI01000026.1 GCA_012841625.1 Erysipelothrix sp.
TATCATTTGATGAAGATTCTACAGGAAACTACACAGGTGGATTCTGGGGCGACAGTAACCCAACACCAGCTGGACATAGCTATGAAGACTTTAAAGAACAATTTATTCCGTTCTTCCAAGGGAAAAACCTAGGCTATGTTTATAATTTAAGTACTGTTGATGATATTGATGCGAAAGACTATGCAACAGGAGACGGCCGTAGTGATCTTGAGGTTGACTTCTTCAGTAGTTCATCAGTTTCAACCAATAATATCATCCGTATGATTCATGCGGTTGGACGTTACCATGCAACAGACGAATTCTTTGCCGATGATACTCGTGCTCAAGAACTTGCGGCTCAAATGAATGGTGCTAAAGGCGAAATGCCTGTTTTACCAGAAGGTAATCCAGATGCTCCAGCCGGAACAATTGATTATACTGCACCACTACCTGCACCTGTTGATACAACTAAAGAATATAAACCAGATAAAGATTCAGATGAATTAGTCGCATGCGAAACAGGAAACTTCTCAGCAGACTGTTCATCCATTAATAAAGATAATCTTCTTGAATATATGAACCGTTTAGATACTGTTTATATTGATTTAAGAGATTACAAAGACACTCAATTAAAGCATTTCAGAAACTTTGAAGTGGTTCCATTCTTTGGCTTAATTTATAACAAAGAAGCTGCAGACAATCCTGATTCAGTTCAATTATTTGGTGGTGAAACAACAGAACCAATTCCTATGTATGAAGAATCTGGACAATTACTAGAAGAATTATTCCCAAGAGATAAGAACATTGTCTTTATCTGCCAATCAGGTGGACGTGTTGGAATGATGATGAATATTCTAGAAGCTTATGGCTACGACATGTCTAAAGTCTATAATGCGGGTGGAATCGCAAACTATACTGATGCGAAATACACTCCATACATTGTTGATACATTAGAATTTGAAGTAACTGAAAACTATCTAGTTGAAGGCTTAACTCGTAATTCTGAATTCACTCCAGTTGAAAAAGCAGATGTGAAGGAAGTTGAAGTAACTCCATTCACAACAGCTAAGGAAGAATTCTTACCAGCACCAGTTGATGAAACAAAAGAAGTTAAAGCAAGCAGCGATTCTGATGAAATGGTTGCATGTACTGCTGGAAACTACTCAGCTGACTGTTCATCAATTAATAAAGACAACTTATTAAATTACTTAGGTCGTGAGGACACTGTCTATGTTGACCTACGAGACTATAAAGATGTCCAACAAAAACGTTTCAGAAACTTTGAACCAGTTCCATTCTTTGGCTTAGTTTATAACAAAGATGCAACAGCTGATTCTGATCATGTCCATTTATTTGGTGGCGAAACGAAAGATCCAATTGCTCGTTATGCTGAATCAGAAGAACTTCTCAATGTAATGTTCCCTAAGACAAAATACATCGTATTTGTATGTCAATCAGGTGGACGTGTCGCAATGATGATGGATATCTTAGAAGCCAATGGATACGATATGACGAAGATCTACAATGCAGGTGGAATTGCTAATTACACCGACAGTAGTTATGATTCATTAATCGTAGATACTATGGAACTTCAAGTTGAAGATTCATACAATGTATTACTTCCTTAATTAAGGTATGTAAAAGCCACTTTCAATAAGTGGCTTTTTTAATGTTTATTTGACTAAAGCTAAGGCTCCCATTGGATCCCATGGCTCTAGTTCTACTACTTCGCCATCAAGAAGATCAAGAGCTTCTTGTGGTAAATACTTCTTATCGACCATAATTTGATAATTATATTCATCAAACCAATCATCGCTCATGGAGAAGATTCCTTTCTTACCAGGTTTCTCACCCCATGAGTTTTCAACTTGCCATGTCAGTGGCTTTTCATTCTCATCAAGATTAACACCAGTGAAAACCATGGCATGAGTCAATAGTGACTCACCATAATCTAAGCGCTCTCCTTTAGATAATTTAATATCATCATTTAAAGTATCGCTATAATTGTAAGCATGTAAATCCATAATGCCTGTATCACGTGTGCTTTGTTTTCCAACATCACAACCAAACCAGACCGGCTCATTGTTCTTAATTGATTTAATGGCTGCTTGTTTTAAAACATCAATTTCAACATTCAAGTATCGCACAGGATAAAGTTCTTTGACGGTGCCTAAGTATTTAACCGTATACAGTTTGTTATAAGGTTTAGAGGCTTGTGGTGCATTAATCAGTGATACTTTATCTTTTAGGTTCCAACCAATATATTTTTTAAAGAAATCCTGTGGTGTAATATCTGAAATTCGATGAAACTCTTTATTCTTATCAGTGTATTCATATGTAAAGGTGGTAGGCACGGGCCCTAATGCTTTTGTAAGGATTGAATAGATATGTGCAAGCATCCCATTTTTCATGTCTCTTAATTCTTCAAGTGAGGCATCAGAAGTTCTTAAGGTATGTGCATTTTCTCTAAGCTTAGAGGTTAATACTCTATTTAAGCCCATTGTGTTAGAGGAATGGAATGTTTCAGGCATGACTGATTTTGGGACAACCCCATATTTTTCTAATATCCCAGCAAACATATCCCATTGGCCACCATCTTGAACTGGAGCAGTTAACAGATGCATGATTAGGCGGGAGTCGGTTGGCTCATCGAGTGTTTCTAGAATACTCTCTAAGAAATAATTTGATTTTTCTAATTTATCCCAAAATAAAGTATATGTTTGGGAGAATTCAAATGTTTCAACATTAAGTTTGTTCATAGTATCAACTCGTGCGGTGTTCAATGCCGCAAACATCCAACAACGACCACTTGCTTTTTGGTTGGTAATTTCACCTTTAGTGGTTGTGTGACTAAATGTGAATGGGTGACGTCGATTTACTTCATTGTTTAGTGAGGCTTGTTGAATTCCTACATTAGAGATGGCTCCCTCAACGAGTTTGTTTGAAGGGTTTTGGTGATAGGACTTCTGAAAGCTTTGTAATAGTTGTTTTGTTATTTTCATATTTTCCTTCTTTCCATGAAAATAATTGTACTCCTATCGCACTTATTAATCAAATCGAGGCAATAATAAGGGTGGAGGGTGTTATGGAATATTGGAGTGTATATGATATAAACCGACAAAAAACGAGTCAAATAAAATTAAAAGGTGAATCTTTTGAAAAGGGTGAATTTCATCAAGTTGTTCACTGCTCAATAATTAATGAGAAAAATGAACTGCTGATTCAACTTCGACATCCTAATAAAAAGTATTGGTCAGGTCTATGGGATATTACTTGTGGCGGGAGTTCACTGGCTAATGAAACATAACAAGAAGCAATTGAAAGAGAATTGTTTGAGGAATTAGATATAACCGCTGAATTTAAGTTGATGAGGCCCTTGTTTACCATTAATTTCTCTTTTGGTTTTGATGATTTTTATGTCCTGCGAAAAAATATAGACATTGATCATCTTAAGTTACAAGTTTATGAGGTAAAGGCCATTAAATGGGCTTCTAAAGACGAAATAAAAAGAATGATTAAGGATCAGGAGTTTATCCCATACCGAGTTGAAATTATTGATTTAATCTTTTCAATGGGGGATGGATTATTACAACCCTTTGTCTGAGCGCGTCTATCCTTTATAATAGAGATAAAGGAGCTGAATTATGAACAATAGTAAATTGAAGCAA
>DUUI01000027.1 GCA_012841625.1 Erysipelothrix sp.
CTTATAACAGAAAAGCTATTTTCCACATGGCCATCAGCATGGCTAAAGACATACTAGGCTCATATCAGAAATTAATTGATCTAGGCATTGATTTAGTCTTAAGCAAAGGAGATAACAGTGATGCTATAAAAGGATTAGACATGTTAAAGAAAATGAACAAAGTAAATCCAGATAAATTAATGATAGGAGCTGGAATTAATCCTGAAACAGCCCATTTTTTCGAAGAGTTTAAATATCTTCATGCATCATGTAAAAAAGCTGTCGATAGATTAAACGGAAATGATGTTGTGGATTTTGATTATATAGACAAAAATAAAACGCACCGGGTCCATGGTCAGTGCGTTAATCAATTAGTTAAACTTATTAAGTAATAAGTTAGTGTTTGTCCTTTTCCTTCTTTAAGCAATCAGGACAAATACCCTTAAAGAAAGTCATATGTGAATGAATCTTACCACCAAACTCTTTCTCAATCAAAGTATTAAGATTAGCTTGGTATAAGTCATCAATGTCATACATTCTATTACAAACATCACAATGAAAATGGTAATGTCGATCTAAATTAGCATCATAGACATATCCAAAGTCTGGATGTTGAATCCGATTAATAATTTTATTTTCATATAGAAATTTAAGATTACGATACACAGTAGCAACACCTATTGATGTATCCTCTTGTTTTAAAGTTTGGTAGACCTCATCAGCCGTAAGATGACCATGAGCATCTCGAATCACTTCAAGAATTCGATCACGTTGTTTGGTTGTTTTGATACTCATTTTTATCAACTCCTAACTAATAAATAATGATTATCATTGTCACAATTATAGCCTCTTATGGTTGGTTTTTCAATCTTTAGGTCTTAAAAGATTACTTAAGTAAGAGCTAAACATTTGATAGGAACGACGCTGAATGATAGCACCATCTTTAATATAAACAAAATAGAATTCACTGCCATCATAATAATATACATTATTGTTTAAAGTAGATTGATGCACCGGTCCATATCCATTATAGTTTAATGGATTTATTTCAGAATAGAAATGGTCAATAATATATCGATGTGTAGTAAGGATTCTCTCTTTATCATAGTCACTCTCAAAGACATAAGTTCTAAAGTCCCCAAGATAGGGTACGTTCAAAATATCTTCCATCCTTGAAGCGCCATTCACCAAACCAACAGCATCTTGACGTGATACATTAAATTCACCCTCAGTACTTAACATTGAATGTTCACTAACTAGTAAGACTTTATCAAATGAATTCAATTCAGGTGTTTGTTTTGTTAGACCAAAGAAGCCCGTAAAGATACTCCCATATATTACAACACCCGCAATAACTGAGATAATCGCATACTGTCTAATCGCTTTATACAAATTGTGGAATCCTCGATTGATAATTCCATCCATAATCAAATAAGAAATTAAACCAAAGACAAAAGGCAGAATAATTGAATTAAAGAAACCTGTATATGGTAAGAAGATTAAATAGATAAAACTAATAAAGAGCCCAAAGATAATCATCGTCACCAAAGGAACAAACCACGGGTTAACAGCCGAATCATCAATATTTTCAATCTTTCGATTAAGATAGAGATGTTGGTTAACAAAATGTAAAACAATCCCTAAAACAACCCAAACAATCACCATAAAGTTAAAGTTTCCACCAATCCAATTAAATAGTGAAATATCAGGTGACAAGAAAGACGCAATATTAGAATCTAGGTAAGTCGATAAACCAAGTAAGCGATCATTAAACAAAGTTGTTATAATCCCAAACATAAAGAATTGTGTTATATGCAAAATCCCAGCATATAATAGTCCATCAAACATTCGCCCACTATTTATAAAGGCAAACTGAGTCAGCCCCACAAAGAATGGTGTATATAAAATCACTTTAAGTAAATGTGTAAAAACGTCTCCAACCTCAAACCAAGTTGGAAACATAATATAACCAACGCCGATCCCTAATAACCACGCAAAAACAAATGGAATTAGAAGTACAAGTAAGGCTTCAATAAAGTGATTTAAAAAGAAATCACGCTTTCTAATAGGCAATGTTTGATAGGTATCCATTTTACTACGATTCATAATGAAGCTAAGTAAGATACACGGAATTACAATCGATAATATAATTAGGATGACAATTGCTGATTGAAAAGGAAACTCCAATGAATAAGAATATGATGCAACTTCAGAAACCAACATGTAACGATTACTTGTATAAAAATTAAGTGGAATTAAATATAAGAAAACAAGACTTAAAACAACAATCAGTTTACGATTTTGTTTCAATAAGAAAGCTAAGTAACGACTGTTAATTCGAGAGTCGAATATTTTATTCATATTTCTCCACCTCTACTTTCTTCAAATACAATTCTTGAATAGGTAAATCTAATTGATAAACAAGAGCTGGATGTAAATCCTTTAACTGTTGTTTTAACTCATCTAAAGAAGAATCAACAATTAGATTATAAACACGCCCCTCTTTTTCATAATCAAGTGGGTTCAGTGACTGAATTGACTCAAGTGGTACATCATAATTAAATCCCACCTGTACCTTAATAAATGGATGATTAGCCTCTTCATCTGATTCACGATTATGAATCCGATTATTCTCTAGGATAACCATTTCATCACATAGATGTTCAAGCTCATGAACATTATGACTAGAAATTATAATTGAACGATTTTGATCAATAAACTCTTCCTTTAGAAACTTCGTTAAATCAATCCGAATATAAGGATCCAAACCATCATATGACTCATCAAGCAGTAATAGTTTAGGCTTTAAACTTAGAACTAAGATAAGTGATGCTTGACGCTTCAATCCCTTCGAAGCACGATTAAGAGGTTTATATTCATCAAAAGAAAACAACTCAATCAGTTGGCGATAAATCTTCTTATCAAATTGAGGATAAAAGATTTGGTAGAACTCAGACAATTGGATTAAATTAGACTGTCTTAATTCAAAAGGATAATCAGAAAGTAAAATGACATCCCGCTTCACATTAGGATTGTCCTGTACATTGATTCCTTCTAATAATATTTGACCTTGATCTATTTCATAGACACCAGAAACACAGCGCAGCAAAGTAGATTTTCCTGCACCATTCTTTCCAATCAATCCATAGATAGCACCGGGCTTAATATGCCAGCTGATATCTTTTAGGATTTGGTTATCTTGAAAAGACTTAGAGACATTTTTAATTTGTAGCATAAGGCCTCCTGGTATTTATTATACACATAATCAACTGTTAAGTATGTTACAATTTAGTCATAAAGGAGCTTTTTATGGACTATAAACAGAAATTAGTAAAACAAATAAAAGACGAATTAGTCTTTCAAAAGATGGAAAATGAGACAGGCACTGAAGAATACAATCAAGCGAGTGAATACCACACAAGTTTAATCTCAAGCTTAAACATCCTTGCCGACAAGTATCCAAACTTTATCGATATCTTATTGAAACAGCATATTGATGAAGAAGAAAAAATATTCGGTGATGATACCTCGCAATTTGATTTAACACAATATGAGAAAGGGCGCATCTATTCACTTGTTCGTTGTCGTCATATGATTAGAATCGCAAAGGAAGAATCTGGAATATGAAACCAGAGATTCCAGTAGGAACAGTCTTCACAAAAGAAATGGTCGTCAAAGAAGAACACCTCGCAACCACCTTTGGTTCGGGACGAGTTAAGGTCTTCTCAACACCGTATATGGTCGCTTTTGTTGAAGGTACATGCAATGAAGGTATGATGGGGTACCATGATGATACCCACGCATCCGTTGGAGCGGTTGTCAATATTAACCACTTAAGGCCAACCCCCTTGGGGATGAAAGTTCGCTGTGAAGCAGTTTACATGGGTCAAGATGAAAAGAATCTGTATACCTTTGAAGCCAAAGTATTTGATGAAAAAGAACTTGTCGGAACATGTCTTCATAAGCGTGGCTTCATCCATATAGAAAAGTTTACATCCAAAGCATATTCTAAGAAAGCAGAGTAAAGACTGCTTTTTTTAAGCATATGAAATAGGAATATTGTGGATTTGTTTTATAATGTGTTAAAATAGTGTGCACGCGAAAGGAGGAAGACAATGGTCGATGTAATTGTCGTTGGTGGTGGACATGGTGGTGCAGAAGCAGCCCTAGCCACAGCCCGTTTAGGATTTAAAACCGTTTTATATACGCTATCAATTAAAACCATCGCAATGATGCCTTGTAATCCTTCAATAGGAGGACCAGCCAAGGGTATCGTCGTCAGAGAAATTGAAGCCCTAGGTGGTGCCATGGGAGAGATTGCCGATAAAACGTCACTACAAATAAAAATGTTGAATTCTTCAAAAGGACCAGGGGTCCAATGCTTAAGAGTTCAATCAGATAAAGATGCCTATTCTAAGGCAATGCAGGAACATTTATTAGCTCAAGTTAATCTTGAAATAAAAGAAGACATGATTAGTGGCATTGAAGTCAAAGATAACAAGATTGTTGGAGTTGTAACCTCAAATGGTTATGTCGCCAAAGCCAAGATTGTTATTTTAACCACGGGAACCTATATGGCATCAAAAACAATGATCTCAGATATTGTTGTCAGTGAAGGCCCTGATCATCAACCAACAACAAGCTCACTTTCTGAATCATTAAAGAAAGCAGGCTTAGAATTATTCAGATTAAAAACAGGAACACCGCCTCGCTTAAAAAGAGAAACCATTGATTTTTCTAAAACATTGATTCAGCCAGGTGATTCAGTTCCAATGAGTTTTTCACGCTTTAGTGATCAAGAAGCATTAATCAAAGATCAATACCCATGTTATTTAACATACACAAATGATGAAACCCATCAAATAATCAACAAGAACATTCATTTAAGCTCAATGTTCTCAGGAGTTGTGACAGGGGTTGGCGCACGTTACTGTCCATCCATTGAGGATAAGGTGGTTCGCTTTGCTGATAAAGAAAGACATCAGTTATTCTTAGAACCAGAAAATGCTGAATATGAATCAATTTATGCTCAAGGATTATCTTCATCATTACCGAAACATGTTCAAGAACAAATTCTAAAAACTATTCCAGGCTTAGAAAATGCTGAAATAATAAAATATGGTTATGCGATTGAGTATGATGCGATAAACCCATTATTACTCCACCCATCACTTGAATCCAGAGTAATAGAAAATCTATTTACAGCTGGACAAATAAATGGAACATCAGGATATGAAGAAGCAGCTGGTCAAGGATTAATTGCTGGCATCAATGCAGCTCGTAAACTACAAGGAAAAGATCCAATTATTCTAAGACGTGATCAAGCCTATATCGGCGTCATGATTGATGACTTAGTCACAAAGGGAACCAATGAGCCTTATCGCTTACTTACATCAAGAAGTGAATATCGTTTATTAACACGACATGACAATAGTTATCGACGTTTGTCCAAACTGGGTTATGAGGTTGGATTATTAGCGGAAGATAAATACAAATCCATTGAAGAAATGTTAGATTCAGTTGATGAATTAATAGAATTAACGAAGTCTATTCATTTAGATAAACAATCACCACTTCATTTATACCTACAAGAATTAGGCTATGAAAACAATGACGGAGCGCTTCTGATTGATATAATCCGAAGACCTCGAGTTGAATTAAAAACGATTACCCAATTATTGAATCTTGATTTTAGCGATGAAGTTATTAAACAAGCTGAAATTGAAATAAAATATGAAGGATATATTGAAAAAGCACAAAAAGATGCCGACAAACTTCATGCCATGGAAAATGTGAGAATATTTGAAACAATCAATTATGATGATGTTAACCACTTGGCCATTGAAGCACGCCAAAAACTAGACAAAGTTAGACCTATTACCTTGGGTCAAGCTTCACGAATTTCAGGTGTTAATCCAGCTGATATTGGAGTGCTTGCTATGTATCTTGAAACAGCTAAAAGAAAGAGAGAAAATTGATTTCTCTCTTTTTTGTCTCTATATCCCCAATAAATCTGTATCGATGTTTTCATCTTGATAATACTGAGCCTGAGCGGTCCATAACTCTTGGTATTTACCCTCTTGATTTACTAATGTGTCATGAGAACCTTGTTGAACAATGCGACCCTCATCAAAAACTAGAATTTCATCACTAAATCGACATGATGATAAACGGTGTGAAATAATAAGTGATGTTTTACCCTGTGTCATTTCATTAAATTGTTGATAGATTTCAAACTCACTAATCGGATCTAAAGCAGCCGTTGGCTCATCTAGAATAAAGATTGAACCATTATTATATAAAGCTCGCGCAATTGCGAGTTTCTGTTTCTCGCCACCAGATAAACTAATGCCATTTTTATCAAATTCGGTATTTAAAGAGGTATCTAAGCCCTTCTCTAATTGTTGATAGCGCTCATAGAAACCAACCTCTTTAAATATTTCAATGACTCTTTCTATATCAACATCAGATGCAGCCGCAACAGTCTCACCTAATTTAAAACTGAATAGATCAAAATCTTGGAAAACAACATAAAATAAAGAAAAGTATTGTTGACTATCATACTTATCAGCCGAAATACCATTTAAAAGAACTTCACCATTCTGTGGATCATAGAGTCTAGTCAGAAGTTTAATGAATGTCGTTTTACCACTTCCATTTTCGCCAACAATGGCATATACTTTTCCAACTTCAAAGTCAATATTAATATCCTTAAGCACAACTTTATCGGTTTTAGGATACATAAAACTTAAGTCTTTAACGCTAAGGGCATAATTATTATCAAGTCGCTTCTCAACAGGGATACTTCCAATTTGAGTTTGATTTGGTAAGTCGATATATTCATAATGATACTCTAAGCCAGCACTACTAGAAAACATCATAGTTAGTTTTTCAATGAATTGTGGCATTACATTTATCAATAAAGTTAAAGCTGCACCACCAGACACAATATAACCAATGCCTAAGTTCCCATGCATTACTTTTAAACCTAGAAATAAATATAAGCATAACAGTAAAACCATACTAGCAACTAAAACGGTATATTGAATTGTGCCAAAAACTTTTAACATATTGTACAGCATTTTGTTAAGCGGACTATCAGATGAACGAACACTGTCTAGAGATTTTGAAATCTTCTCTTTTTGATTATAAAGTCTCACTTCTTTATGAGGCTCTGCCTTAAAAAGAATATTCGAAACATAATTAAATAAACTGTTTGCGTGATTAATTTCATGAAACATTTCAGTTATTTTCTTGTTTTGTTTTTGGCTGACAATTGAAGGAAGAACTGTAAAAATAATGAGTAGAACAATAAAAGCCACAAAGAAGTAAGGTGAATCATAGACTGAGTTGGACTTAGTTGTAAAAATCGGAATTAAAATAAGAATTGAAATTATAATCGTAGTCACATTAAAGAGTATGCCACGCATATCATAAATAAGTCGCTCTATAGTAGGTGATCCACCAAAGCCAATAATAGTTAAACGCCTTCTCATTTCTTTAATGTCGGGATCTTCAGCATATTGAAATTCCATCTTGGTCATCTTGAGATTTCGCTTGAGTTCTAATTGTTTAATAACATTACTCACTTCATGAGTGAATAAATAACTAAATAACCCCCCCACAACCTGGCTAACAAAGACAATAATCAATGATAGGATAATAAAACCAATAACTGAGTTAATGTCCCTAGAGGAAGTAATCTCATTTAGAATTGCTTGAGAGAAATAGATTGAAATCAAAGGTGCTATAGCACTAAAGAAACCAGCCAAAATACTAATAATAGTCAGCCGTTTGTAATCACTAAAGATTTCTTTATAGGCTCTTAAAAACACTTTATTCATGGGTGACTCCTTCCTTATAATAGTATGTTTGTTTTTCATACATCTCATAATACTTTTGTTTAAGATTGAGTAGTTCTTGATGTGTCCCATCTTCAACTATGCGACCATGTTCAAGGAATAAAATACGATCACAAAACTGAGTTGTGGCTAGTCTATGAGTCACAAAGACAGAGATTTTATTGAGAGAGTTTTCATAATATTGTTGATACACCTAACTCTCAGCCAAAGGATCAAGTGCTGATGTCGGTTCATCTAAGATTAAAATCGGCGCATCTTTATAAAAGGCTTGAGCCATTTTAAGTTTTTGATTCTGTCCACCAGAAAGTGTTAATCCTTCAGAATGAACATCTTTAACTAAAAGTGAGTCTTCCTTATTAGGAAAGCTTTCTACCGTATCTTTAAAATTAGCCTTGGCTAAGGTTTCCTCAAATTTTTCTTGATCAAAGGGTGAGTCTTGGGTAATTGTTTCTTTAATTGAAATTGGTAAGGTATAAGAATCCTGAAAGACAACTGAGAAGAGTTTGTAGTAATCTTTAACATTAAAACTCTGATTGTCTTTGTTATTAATTAATATTTGCCCAGATTCAGGCTTATAGAGATTACATAAAAGTTTAATCAATGTTGTTTTACCAGCCCCATTTAGTCCGACTAAGGCAATTTTCTCATTCTTATTAATTTTCAGATTGAAATTATCAAATATTTTTTTGTCAGACTTAGGATAACCAAACACAACATTCTTAAACTCTATTGTTTCAATATTTTCAGGAACTGGTTGGGTTGATGTATGGTTAAAAATGAGTGGATAGTTTTCAAAATCAATAAGATTAGAAACATCTTCACTGTTATCAATTAAATCAAACACAAGATTAACAAAATCAGAAGAGTTACTTGCGATTGTGGTGATTGCTCCAATAAAGAAAGTTACCTCACCAATACTTATTTGATTTTGTAAGAATTGTTGCAATAAGATCCAATACCCAAATCCTTGCAGTAACAAAATGAATCCAGCACTAATGACTTGTCCGCCAAAATTAAACATGAGACGTTTAAAGGTTAGACGACGAATATTAGTTATCACATGATTGAAGATGTCACTAAACCATGGATTAACATTGAATAGTCGAATATCTTTGGCAAGTGCGAAGTTTGATGATACTCGATCGATATAGTTAAGTTGACCAATGTATTGAGCTCTTTCTTTTCGAGTACTGTTGACATATCGTTGTTGAAAACTACGACAGATGATAACAACGATTAATAATAAGACGATTAATATTATAAACGATGCATTAATCACACTTAATAAACTTCCAAGTAAAACAATCTGAATTGTTACTCTTAAGAATTTAGATAGATTTTGAGGAAAAATTTGAAAAAGTGAACTATCCCCGTTTACACAATAAAAGGCTTTTTCTTGAGCTTCTTTATATGAGTCAGTTTCAACGAGTTGGTAATCAATGTCGGAAATTTGAGAAGATAAATCATAGAGGCGTCTCCCTCTAAAATACTGTTGATTTATTGCGGTTTCGATATTAATTCTTATTAAGAGAAACTTAAAAAGCCCTAATAAACTAACTAAAACAGTGGTTGTTATAACAAATTGTTGAATATCCACTTTCTGCGCAACCATAGTTACGACCGACTGAGTTAAAAACAAACCAATTGTTGTAATGATAACGCCTGTGAGAACTTCAAAAAGCACTAAAAAAAGATATGATTTTTTATGCTTCGTCATTTGTTTTAACATGTAAACCATGTTGCTAAAGAATTTTTTCATATCTTAGTTATACCAAAAATAAAAAGAGTAAACTTAATTTGTCACCAATGGTTCATTTTTGAGCGTGAGTGGTAATGTTATCTCACTCGCAAAAACTCCTTCTTCTGAAGCGCGATGGATATGACCTTCATACTTAGAAACTATTTGATTGATTCGATTAATACCCAAGCCATGGTCTGTACCTATTTTAGTGCTCATAAAGTTCTCTATTTTGCCAGTGGTGCTATTGGTACATGAGATATATAGATTTCCTTTTATAGGAGCAATATATAATCTAATAAAAGGTTGAGAGCATTTGAGAGCTCCTTCATAAGCATTGCTTAATAAGTTTCCAATTAAAATACCTAAGTCTAAATGGCTAAACGGGATTTCTGAAGGAATAACTGCTTTAGCATCTAATTGTATACCATTATTTTTAGCAAGAGAAAGCTTTGAATTAATCACCGCATCAATTGCGACATTGCCACTTTGAACAATTGTGTCGACTGGATTAAGTTCATGCTCCATTTGATTAAGATAATCACTTAGTTCATCAATCTGATTAAAATGTAAATGTGTTTTTAAGACCTGTAGCTGATTTTTATAATCATGACGAATGCCTCGCATATTACGATAAATCGATTCAACTTCCTGTACATGCTGATCAATGACTCGCGAAAAATACTGCTCATTATTCTTCATCGACTTTATTCTAAAGAATAAATATAAATAATAAGAAGTAATAAAAGTACCACAGCATAGATCATAGACTGTACTCCTTTTGTCGATAGTGCGACACAAATTTATCTAAGACGAGTTTCTGATTACGTCTTGAGACAAAGACAATGTCTTGATTATCCATGACAACATGATCCCTATTTACTTGATACACATGATCAATATTTATCCAAAATGAGCGATGGCATTGAACAAAACTATCAGGTAACAGCTGACCAATATTCGAGAGTGATTCTTTTGTTTCTATTTGTTTGTTTTCAAGATGGAATAAACAGGAATGGCCTTGAGCTTCGATATATATATAATAGAGTTTGTTTGTAGTTTTTGGTTATCAATTAAGAGATGGTAATCAGTTTCAATAACCAAAGAAGATAGATTGTTTAAAACAGCCTCTAATCTTTCTAATGACACTGGTTTTAAAATGTAGTCAAAGGCTTGAACTTCATAGCCTTTGATTGCGTATTGAGAATAAGCGGTAATAAAAATGATTGGGATGGTAGTATTAATAGTTCTTATTTTCTTGGCGATTTGTAAGCCGTCCATAATTGGCATTTCAACGTCCAAAAAGATGCAATCAGCATCTTGATGATCTTCTGATTCAAAGAAGAAATCTTTGTAGCCAGAAAAGTAAAAAGCGTTTATATCAAAAGAGCTCTGATCAAACAAATTTTGAAGACTCTTATGCTGAAGATGTTCATCATCTACGACGAGGATTTTCATTTTTCTAAAACCAAGATGTATTGGAATGAGTCTGTCGGATTAAAGCCATCTCCTTGATAACTTCCATATTCATTTATAATTTTAAATTTGTATTTAGAGGCTGCTTCTCTAATTTGTTGAGGTGAAAAAGGATACAACTCAACTGAACTATGATACTGAATCTTAGAAATAGTTAGAATATTCTTAAAATGAAGTTTGGAGTCATTACCTTCATACCTTCTTTCAAGTGATATCCGTTTATTGTGATTGTACAAAGTAGGTAATTGATTGATGTCTTGTTTTAAAATTTTATGGTAATTAACAACTTGAATAAGCAATTGACCACTATCAGTTAAGAGTGCCTTTGTGTCTTTAAAGAAAGCGTCAAGTGCTTCTAAACTTTCTAAATGAGCGAGTGTATTACCAACACAGGTAATTGCATCAAACTTTTCTGACACTGTGTTTAAATGAACCATATCCATTTGCCAGACATGTAAGTTTTTATTAAGTGCGATTGTGATCATTTTCTCGTCTAAATCAAATCCAGCAGCTCTAAGGTTATGCCCTTGAGCAAGTTTAACGAGTTCACCAGTTGCACAGCCAATATCTAAGAGTGATTCTTTAGAAGCAATAAATGCTTCAATAAAGTCTTTTTTAACTGAAATTAATGGGAATATTTGATCATACACAGCCGAAAATCTTGTGTAAAAGTGTTGGTACAATGTTAGTTTCATATCTTGATGGATGATACCCGCCTCTAAGTAAGTATCACCAAAAGGTTCATAGCCTGCATTTGTATAAAAATTTATCGCATGATGTTGGGCTTGGATAACAACACTTTCGACTTTTTTGGAATAGTAATATGAATGGATGTTTCTTAGAAACTTAAGCCCTATCCCCTGATGTCTTAAAAGAGAATGGACAGCAAATCGTCCTAGTTGAATTGTGTGTTCATCTATTTTTATACAGCGACATGTTCCAATGACAACGTCTTCTTTTATGACAAGACCAAAATGATCAACCGATGGATTACCTAAAACGTCGTACTGATCTTGTTCAATGGATGGGTCTACTCCTTGTTCCTTTACAAATATTTGATGCCTTAAGTCTAGAACTTTCTCGAATAGATTTTGATTGTCAACGATGATTGTTTTCATAAATATAGGATACCATAAAAGCTTTTCAAATAGTTGTCAGTTTAGTGTATAATGGGCATATGACTTTAGAAAAACTAAAAGAACTCCATCAACTGAACTCGCACCAAATATCACAATATCATGACTATGCTAATGTCTTAATAGAACAGAACAAAGTAATGAACTTAACAGCAATTACTGAGTTTGATGACATTATAGAGAAGCATTTTCACGATTCTTTACTAATTAATGAGCTAATTTCAGAGGCTTATTCTTTTTGTGATGTCGGCAGTGGGGCCGGTTTTCCTGGCTTAGTTTTGGCGATTAAAAATCCAGATAAGCACTTTACATTAGTCGAACCTACGAAAAAGCGTTGTAACTTTTTAAATGATATCATTGACTTATTAAAGTTAGAAAATGTGACCATTATAAACGAAAGAGCAGAAGACACTGTTAAAGTGCATCGTGAAAGATTTGATGTGGTAAGTGCCAGAGCAGTTGCTAATATGCTCATGTTGAGTGAGCTTTGTTTGCCACTGGTTAAGGTGGATGGTTTATTTATTGCGATGAAGGGTCAAAAAGGTTTAGAAGAGTTGGAAGATGCTTCTTTTGCCCTTAAAATTCTTGGAGGAAAAGTTATTAGCACTGAGTTGAGTATGTTAAGCGATGAGAGTTTAAGGTATAATATAGTCATTCAAAAGATTGACAAAACACCAAGGAAATATCCAAGAAGTTTTGGACAAATTAAGAGAAAACCATTAGGAAATAGGAAGGGCGGCTAAGATGGGGAAGATTATAGCAATCGCAAACCAAAAAGGTGGCGTGGGCAAAACAACAACAAGTATCAATTTAGCGGCTGGGATGGCCTATTTACATAAGAAAATCTTATTAATAGATTTAGATCCTCAGGGCAACGCAACTCAAGGGTCAGGGACACAGAGAGAACAAATCGATTATTCAACGTATGATCTTTTATTAGGAGAGCAGAGTGTTGATGAGGTTAAGATAAGTTTAAAACTACCACCCATGGATATTATTCCGTCAACCATAGAATTAGCGGGTGCAGATTTAGAAATGTCACGAATTGAGGAAGGTCGAGAAAAACAATTAAAGAATAAACTAGAAGTTGTGAAAGATGATTACGATTTTATTATTATTGATTGTCCACCATCATTAGGTTTATTAAATACGAATGCTTTAACAGCAGCTGACTCAGTAATTATTCCAGTTCAAAGTGAATATTATGCATTAGAAGGATTAACTCAAATCTTATCCACAATTCGTTTGGTTCAACGTTTATTTAATCCAGGTTTGCGAATTGAGGGTGTGTTACTGACTATGTTTGATGTTCGCAATAATTTAAGTTTAGAAGTTCAACAAGAAGTTCGTAAGTATTTAAAAGAAAAAGTGTATAAGACAAGTATTCCTCGAAATGTAAAATTATCAGAGGCACCTTCTTCTGGTAAGAGTATATTCGAGTATGATATTGATGCTTCTGGAGCCAAAGCCTATGCTGCTTTAGCTAAGGAAGTCATTCGACAAAATGAAGGGTAAGAAAAGGAGGGTATCATGGCAAGAAGAGATAGAAAACTTGGAAAAGGATTAAGTGCTATTTTTGGTGATGAAGCTCAAAATATTCTTGATGAGATTCAACAAGGTGAATCAAATCAATTTGTGAGTGATAAAAAAGCAATTAAACTAAATGAAATCGTGGTGAATCCTTATCAACCTCGTCGTGATTTTGATCAAGATAAACTTCAAGAATTAAGTGATTCAATAGTTCAACATGGTGTCTTAACTCCAGTCTTAGTTCGTAAAGCAATTCATGGTTATGAATTAATTGCGGGTGAGAGACGTTTAAGAGCATCCAAGCTTGCGAATGTAGAAGAAATTCCAGCGATTGTTGTTGATTTTGATGATGAACAAATGATGGAAGTATCACTGATTGAGAATATTCAGCGTGAAGACTTAAATGTAATTGAGGAAGCAGCTGCTTATCGTAATTTAATCGATCGATTTGGGTATACTCAAGAAGATGTTGCTCGAAGAATGAACAAATCTCGCTCACATATTACTAATTTGTTAAGATTACTGACTCTTCCTGAAACAGTGATTAAAATGGTTGAAGCAGGTGACTTATCGATGGGTCATGTTCGACCATTAGTAACAATCAAGGATGAAGATGAATTAATAAAAATGGCTCGTAAAGCCAAGTCTGAGAATTTATCAGTTCGGCAGGTTGAGGCGATGCTTAAAGAGAAACCTTCGAACAAAATTAAGATTAATCGACAACCGCGTAGTGAGTATAAGTATCCAATTGAATTATTAGAAAACAAACTCCAAACAAAGGCGACAATTCAAAATAAGAAAATTATCTTAGAGTTTACGGATACAGATGATTTGAATCGTTTATTAGAACTTATGGGAGTCTTAGAAGATATTTAAAAAGAATTAAAGATGATTTGTATAAATTAATGAATCATCTTTTTATTAGAACTAGAAAGAGGTAAATATGAATAGAAAAGCATTATTTATTGATATTGATGGAACTTTAGTATCATATGAAAATCGTTTACCAAAGAGTGCCAAACTCGCAATCTTTAAAGCTCGTCAAAAGGGACACCTTGTTATCTTTAACACTGGTCGGTCTAAAGCAGAATTAACAACGGATATTTTAGATATTGGATTTGATGGGTTAGTCTTGGGGAATGGTAACTATGTTGAAGTTCATGATGATGTTATCTATTTTGAACCAATGAGTTTAGATGTGGAAAAGAAAGTGGTGGATTGGTTACATTCACGGCAACTAGAATTCTATTTAGAATCTAATAATGGATTATTTGCGAGTGAGAACTTTAGGGAAAAATCAAAACCAGTCTTAGAAAAATATATGGGAACAAAAAATATTACAGTGTCTGAAAATTTTGGTACAGGCGATATATTTCCACAGATGATTTACGATGGAGAATTATATAGAGAAGATGTTAACAAAATAAGTTTCATTTTAGACTCATATCAAGATCATCTTGACTCCAAACTTGAGTTTCCTCAATTAGAAGCTAATACATGGGGTGGTGCAGGAGAACTAGCATTATTTGGAGACTTGGGTGTTAAGGATATAAACAAACGTTTCGCAATCGAAAAAGTTTTAAAGCATTTAGAAATTGATATCAAAGATACGGTTGCCTTTGGTGATGCTAAGATTGACATTCCTATGCTTGAAATATGTCATATAGGCGTCGCAATGGGCAATGGTGGTGATGAAATAAAGGCTATCGCAGATTTTGTTACTGATTCTGTTGAAGACGATGGTTTATATAAAGCATTTGAAAAAATGAATCTAATCTAGAAAGGTTTCTAAAAAATTAAAGCAAGGTTATCATTATTTATTGATAGCCTTTTTTTGTGATAAGATAGAGACATATTGAAGGGATGAATAGTAGATTGAAATCACCACAAATAGGCTCTGACTTAATACCAGGACTTCGAATTATTAAAACAGTGCTTGCTGTTTTTATTTGTTTAGTTGTCTTTTTTATTTTTAAATATTACAACCCAGTCTATGCACTGATTAGTTGTGTATTATTAATGAGGACATCAGTCGATGAGTCATTTAGAGCAGGTAAAGATAGAACCATAGGAACCATCATTGGTGGAACGGTAGCGATTGGTACATTAGAATTTATGGATCTCATTAATGTAAATATTGAGTCACTACCTGCCACAGCATTTGTTGCGGGTGCGGTCTTTATTGTTTTGATGATAACGAAGATCTTTAATTTTAGTTCATATGTTGGCTCAATGGCGAGTGTTGTTTTATTAATTGCGATGATTTCATATGGACATGCTGGTGATAATCCATTTGTTTATATCAGCGTTCGAGTTATTGAAACAGTTATTGGGATTTTTATTGCAGTGATGGTCAATCGTTACGTTAATCCAAATTTCAAGAGAATGAATTAGGGAGAATAATATTATGAAAAAACATGTAGTTGTGATTGGCTCAGGACCTGGTGGTTATGTAGCAGCCATTCGCTTAAGTCAATTAGGAGCAGATGTAACTGTAATTGAGAAGGAAAATATTGGTGGGATTTGTTTAAATGAAGGGTGCATCCCATCAAAAGCATTAATTGAGGCTGGACATTTTTATCAAAAAACTCAATCCCGCAATCCATATGGTGTTAAAACTGAGAATGTAACATTAAACTTTTCAGATACACAAAGATGGAAAGACAAACGAATTGTTTATAAGCTGACACGCGGAATTGAAATGTTGCTTCAAAAGCATAGCATAAATATAATTCGTGGACAGGCAACTTTTAAGGATAACAATACGATAGTTGTAGGTGATGATGAACTTTCATTTGATGCGTGTGTCATTTCGACTGGATCCTCTCCAATATTATTGAAGAATATTGAAATGAGTGATAGTGTTGTTGATTCTAAAGGAGCACTGAATTTCACTGAAGTTCCAAACTCACTAATTGTTGTGGGTGGTGGTTACATTGGGGGTGAACTGGCGAGTGCTTACACGAATCTTGGATCAAATGTAACAATTGTTGAAGCAGCGGATGATATCTTAGTTAATTTTGACGAAGAAATGGTTGCATTAGTAAAGAAAAACTTTAGAAGTAGAAAAACAAAGATTATGACTAATACCTATGTTAAAGGTGTTAAAGAAAATAAGAACTCATTAGAAATCACGCTTGAATCGAATGGTGAGGAATCAACTTTAATGGCTGATAAAGTACTTTTAGCAATTGGGCGCAGACCTAATTCTCAAAGCCTTAACTTGGAAAACACCACCATCAAAGTTGATGAAAAAGGGTTTATTTTAACGAATGAGTTTGGCCAAACAGCTAATGAAAAAGTGTATGCGATTGGTGATGTGATTCATGGTTTAGCACTAGCTCATAAAGCAAGCTATGAAGCAAAATTAGTGGCTGATAATATTATTAATGATGCAAAGAGAAACATACGCAAGGAAAATATCGTTGCTATTGCTTTTACTGATCCAGAAGCAGCAAGTGTTGGTATTGAATTAAAAGATGTGACGGATAATCATAGTGTTAAAACATTTGATTATGCTGCCAATGGTCGTAGTTTAACCATGGATGAATCATCAGGCTTTATTCGTTTAATTTCTTTAGACAATGTATTAGTCGGGGCTCAAATTGTGGGTCATAATGCATCTGAATTAATTGCTGAATGTGCATTAGCAATTGAAAATAAACTTACATTAAAACAAATCGTTGAGACGATTCATGCTCATCCAACTCAGAATGAAATGATTATGGATGTAGTTGAGGATATGTTGGGTTACCCAATTCATGGATAAAAAAGAGATAGGATTTACTCCTATCTCTATAAATTTTTAAAATCATCGCTCCAGGTGATTTTTTCATTTGTCACAGAGCCTTCAACTATTTTAATTCGTGCATTTCCTATTAGTTCTACTGCTTGTGTATCATCTGTAACATTGAGACCTAGTTCATTAATTTTGCTGTATGCATCTAATAGTATTTGAGTTTTAAATGCTTGAGGTGTTTGAGCACCCATAAGCTTATCTCGATCAATGGTTGTTTTAACATAGCCATCTTCAACAACTTTGACAGTGTTTTTCATTTTAACGGCTAATAAGACAGCATCCTCATTGATGATGGCGTCTAATATTTTATCTATAAGTGATAACTCAATAAATGGTCGATTGCCATCATGAACTAAGACTATGTCCTCTTTAACGACTTGAAGACCATTGTAAACCGAGTCTTGTCGACGCGCACCGCCTAGGACATGTTCAATCTTATCGCCTGTGTATTCATTGGTGATGAGATCGTAATCTTCATGTGAACAGACTAGAATAATCTGAGTGCAGCGATCATCCTTATTAAAAAACTCTAAGGTTTTCCCTAGAATAGTATTCTGGTGTTTGTTCATGTAAAACAAGACTTTGTTATATCCAAGTCCTGCACGCAGACCTTTACCAGCTGCCACGACTAAGGCTGTGTATTTCATTTCTAGTTTGTTTCTTCTATAACAGAAATAATACGGTTATTCATGGTTGATCCGGATACGATTTTAATTTTTGTGTCACTTGTTAATTCTACCGCTTGGGTATCTTCCATGACTTCAATTTGTTTTTCAAATATTTTTACATATGCATTTATAATAAGGTTTGTATCAAAGGCTTGTGGTGTTTGAGTAATTACTAAGTTATTTCGATCAATTGTTTTTTCAACATAATCATCATTCACCATTTTTATCGTATCAGCAACCTTTATGGCTAGTGTTGCTGCTTTTTCTTGTTTCATTGTTTCTAGTAAACGGTCAATACTATCTAAATCAACCCAGGGTCTGGCTCCATCATGGATTAGGACAATGTCTTCTTTAGCAGCCATTAAACCTAAGAAGACAGATTCTTGCCGAGTTGGTCCGCCATTGACATGGACTATTTTTTCATGAGTATGCCCTAAGACTACAGATTTCATATCCTTAGGGTTAGTAATTATTATGACCTGAGCACATCTTGGGTCATTTAAAAAGAGCTGTGTTGATTTTTCTAACACAGTCATGTGATATTTTTTAAGAACTTTAAACATTTTATTATATGACTGGCCTTTGGTAATACCTTTTCCAGCAGCAACAATTAATGCAGAATATCTCATAGCTCACCTAACTTTCTTAAACTTGTCATTAAGTATAACATATAATGACAAATCTTTTATGGGCAATTTTATTATACTTGATAATAGGCTTATATTCTATTATCTCGTTAATAGTTAGTAAAATTATCAATTCTTAACAAAATCATTAAATTAATATGTTATGATTCACTTAAGAATAGATTGGGGGTAAAAGTATGATGAAGATAAAAGAGATTAAAGAGTATAAAGAACTAGATATCCTAGAGCTTTATCACGCTGTGGGCTGGACTAATTACACAGACAAACCAAGTATGTTGAAACAATCCTTTAAAAATTCATTGTTTGTTTTGGGGGCTTATGATGAAGAACAATTGGTTGGGTTAATAAGAGTTGTTGGAGATGGGCACTCAATTATCTATATCCAGGACATTTTAGTGCTGCCAAACTATCAACGGCAAGGCTTGGGTAGAATTTTAATTAATCGAGTCTTAGAGAAGTTTAATCATGTGTACCAAAAAGTACTAATGACAGATAATCAAGAGAAAGTGAATGCCTTCTATACGAGTTTGGGCTTTAAGCGTACTCATGATCTGGACTTAGTTACTTTTATTCATAGAACAATCTAAAATATAGGAGGAGAAGTTCATGAAGATTTTTATTGATACTGCCAACCTTGATGAAATACGTGATGTACATTCATGGGGAATTCTGGATGGAGTGACAACTAATCCGAGCTTAATAGCTAAAGAAGGTCGTAACTTTGAAGAAGTGATTAAAGAGATTACTGATATTGTTGATGGGCCAATCTCAGCTGAGGTTGTTTCTTTAGAAGCCAAGGGAATGGTTGAAGAAGCTTTACCTCTTAGTAAAATTCATCCAAATGTCATTATTAAATTACCAATGACTAAAGAAGGATTAAAAGCTTGTAAAGAACTAACCATGCAAAAAATTAAAACAAATGTCACATTAGTCTTTAGTGCTAATCAAGCATTATTAGCAGCCAAGGCTGGAGCTACATACATCTCACCATTCTTAGGTAGATTAGATGATATTGGACATGATGGTATGAATCTAATTCAAGAGTGTGTTGAAATACTAGAATACTATGGGTATGAGAGCGAAATTATTGCGGCTAGTATTCGCCATCCACTCCATGTTACACAGGCTGCTATAGCGGGTAGCCATGTCGCAACAATCCCTTATAAAGTGCTTACCCAAATGTTGAAACATCCACTTACCGATTCAGGTATTGAGCGCTTCTTAGCAGATTGGGAATCTGTAAAAGATAAATAGAGTTTAGATTTTGGGCAGATACGCTGCCCTTTTTTGTTGGTGACAATTATTAGGATATGTTGTAAAATAATCTAATCTAGTCAAATTAGATTATGAGGAGGATATTATGTTTGAGAGAATAAAAAACATGACAGTGAAAGTCGTTGTAGGGGTTGTTTTAGTCGTGTTAGTTGCTGTTCTGGCATTTAGTTCAATGTTTACTGTACAAACAGGTGAAGTAGCGGTACTAAAACGATTTGGAAAAGTGACATCCGTTAAAGGAGAAGGTTTAAACTATAAGATTCCATTTATTGATACGAGTGAAATTATAACAATAAGGGAACAAACGATTCGATTTGGTCATAATGAAGAATTCTCACCAATCTCTGCATCAACTCGCGATATGCAAACAGTAGAAATTGAATTAACAGTATCTGATATTGTGAATGATCCAATGAAATTGTATACAAGTTTTACTGGTAATCATGTTAACTCATTATTAGTGCCAAGAATTCGAGATGCAGTTCAATCAAATGTTGCCAAATACTCAATTGAACAATTTGTTGCCCAAAGAGCTGAACTGGCAACTAATATTTTTGATGAACTTAAAACAGAGTTAGACCCATATGGATTAACATTAACTAATGTTTCAATTACAAACCATGACTTTAGTGACTCCTATGAAGCAGCGGTAGAAGCTAAGAAAGTTGCTGAACAAGAAGTAGAAACAGAAAAACAAAAACAAGAAAAAAAGGTAGTTGAAGCTGAATCAGCTGTTAGACTAGCAGAACTTGAAATTGAAAAGAAGCGACTTCAAGCTCAGGCTAACAAAATTGAAACAGAAAGTTTATCTGAACAAATTATTACCAAGTATTGGATTGAAAAATGGGATGGTCAGTTACCTAAGGTGACAACGTCAGACACAGGTATTATGATTACTCCAGAGTTATTAGAGGAAGGTCAATAGACCTTCTTTTTAGAATCTGTTCTATTTTTAATAATCAGCATAATACTAACTTTAGAACATGATTCACGAACTAAAAGATTAATTGTGAAAATATTTATTGAACGAAATACATTGATTGTTGTTAATACTAAATAAATACGTGATTTTAAGCCTAATATATGATTTACTTTTTAGAACTTAGATGATAAAATAATTCTAACAAAGTAATAATGCTTATTCATAACTAAAAAATGAAAGAGGAGGATTTTAGATGAAAAAAGTATTTGTTTTATTGTTTTTGTCATTTTTATTATTTTCAGTTGTAGGGTGTGGTTCTGGAGATGAGTCTAATGATAAGACGCCTACTGAAACAACACCAGTTTCAGAGAAAGAGGATAATCAACCGATAACACCAGATATTGAGAATGGAGATGAAGTTGATTCTCAGGAGCCTTCAGTTAGTGAAACTACTATTGAGGAACAAGTTATATTTGAATCTAACGGCTTAGTAATTACTGCAACATCGATTGATACAGAAGCTTGGATGGGACCTGAACTAGCATTGCTAATCGAAAATAATACGGATAAAAGTGTTACAGTACAGGCAAGGAATGTATCAATCAATGGGTTAATGGTTGATCAAATATTTTCATCTGATGTTGTAAGTGGCAAAAAAGCCAATGATACAATTACTTTCATATTGGATGATTTAGCCAAAGAGACTATTAGTTCAATCAAAGAGTTAGAATTTGTCCTACATGTTTTCGATACGGAGACTTGGGATGATATAGTAGATAGCGAACCAATTACTATAGTTACAAATCATACTGAATATGTTCAAACATTCGATGATTCTGGAATAATCGCATTTGAGCAGAACGGAATTAAAATTGTTGCTAAGAAGTTAAATAGTTCTAGCAGCTTTTGGGGAGCAGACCTGTATTTGTATATAGAGAATAATTCTGGTCAAGATATCACTGTGCAAACTAGAGATGTTTCAGTCAACGGATTTATGGTTGATCCAATATTTTCAAGTGAAGTTATTAATAGTAAAAAGGCGTATGATTCAATATCTTTCTTTGAATCAGATTTAACGGATAACGGAATAACAGATATTGAAGAAATTGAATTATATTTCCATGTATTTGAGTTAAACTCATGGGAAACAATAATAGATTCTGAAGTCATAAATATCCAATTTTAGAATAAATGTGAGTATAACTGATAAAACTAGAGTGTTTCGCATCGATGCACTCTTTTTATTAGGAATAATGTGCGATACAATATATTAATAAGAGAAGAAAAAGTTTGGTAAGAGTTGACATTTATGTTATAATGCCTAAGCGAATAGATAGCGATATTTATTCCTTGCTCGCAAGAGCCGTTTAGACCAAAAGGAGGTGTACGATGAAAAAGTATGAATTAATGTACATCGTAAACGCTAATCTTGAGGAAGCTGATAGAACAGCATTAATCGAGAGAATGCATGCCATTTTGACTGATCATGGGGCAACTATTGATAAAGTCGATGAATGGGGTTTACGTGAATTTGCTTATGAGATTAATTTCATGAAGCAAGGGTACTATGTTGTAACAACATTTACAGCACCGGATGCTACCGGTATCGATGAATTTAAGCGTATTGCTTTAATCAACAAAGATATTGTCCGTCAATTAATTATCAAACTTGATGAAGAGGAGTAATTAATTATGAACAAAGTATTATTAATCGGTCGTTTAACCAAAGATGTAGATTTGAGAAAAACTCAAAATGGAACATCGTATGCACGTTTCACTTTAGCTGTGAATCGTCGTTTCAAAGGGAATGACCCACAAGGACAAGATGCAGACTTTATTTCTTGTGTCGCATGGGACAAGAGAGCAGAAGTTATGTATCAGTATTTAGGCAAAGGCTCACAAGTCGGTATCGAAGGAAGAATTCAAACAGGATCATATGAAAGAGATGGACAACGTGTTTATACCACAGATGTTGTCGTCGAAAACTTTGATTTCCTTGAGTCAAGACAACAACGTCAACAAGCTCAAGCACAAAGTCAACCATATTTCCCAGATGATTCAAGTTATGCAGCATCACCACAAACAACTAGTAATGATGATGCTCAAGAAGATTTTGATTCAGAACCAATTTTAGATATCGCCAGTGATGACCTCCCATTCTAATTAAAGAAGGAGAAAAACATGGCTTTTAGAAAACAAAGAACTGGTCGTCGTAAGGTTTGTTACTTCACTAAGAACAAAATTACTTATATCGACTATAAAGATACAGAATTATTGAACCGTTTTATTTCACAAAATGGTAAAATCATTCCTCGTCGCGTATCTGGAACGAAAGCGAAATATCAAAGAATGTTAGCAGTTGCGATTAAACGTTCTCGCGAAATGGCTTTGATCCCTTACGTAAAAGACTAATTTAAAAGCGGACTAATCAGTTCGCTTTTTTCAAATAGAAAGAGTGACCAATGAGAACCAACCAAGTAAGAAAACTAACCTTAGGCGCAATGATGTTAGCACTCTATGGAATCGTCATGGCCATGGATACAATGAGTGCTGGTTTTTTACTAAGCACCATTCCCTTTTTACTACCCATCCCATTTGTTCTTTATACTAGAGAATATGGTTTAAGCGCTGGATTAACAGTCGCTACCTCAGCATTTATCTTGGGATTCTTTTTAGCACCATTCTATCAAGTGATTTTGGCCGTCATGTACGTCTTAATAGGCGTCATCTACGGTTGGGGCATTAATAAAGATTTAAACGATAAACAGCTACTTTTCATAACATTTGGCTTTGTTTTAATCATTACACTCGTCACAGTCATTTTAATGGGCGCAATCTTTGGTTATGACCTACTTTCAGAGATTCAATCAGTCATTGACATGGCTCGAAGTATTTTAGGTGATCAAATAGAATTGCTAGATCCGAATATTTTTATGTTCACATTTATGATTGCGCTATTATTACAATCAATTCTAGAAGCCTATGTTATCCATATGTTAAGCACAATCGTCTTCCTATATATGAAGAAAAAACCAGCTCGAAAAGTTAAGTTAAGAGATATAAATTATCCAGCATCACTATCAATACTTTCAGCACTCGCCCTATTGCTCATGATGTATGTCAATAATCAAGAAATCTTACAAGATTACCAACTAATCATTTCATTTATAGGCACAATTGGGTTTATGTACCTCTCTTATCTTGGATTATTGTTCTTCTATAAAGATAAGAGATTTAATAAATGGGCTATTTATAGTATAATTATATTCATCTTAACGATATCTTTTTATGCGCCTATTCATCTAGCAATAGGCCTGTTCACATCACTATCCGGTGTCTGGAGGAATTCAGATGAATGAAAAATATGAACGACAAATAAATTACTTTTTAGGCTTATTTATCTTGGAATTAATCATCATTACATTGATGTATCAATTTTTCCAAGAGTTTTTACCGTTTATACTCATCATTTTATTAACAATTAATTCTATTTTGCTTCTAGTCTTAGCATACTACAGTAATCGACTAAACAAACAAAGGCAAGTATCAATCACCCAAATCTTGGGTAAAGAAGCAAAAGATGCACTAAAGTTTGGAGATATTGGACTTGTTACATTTGATGAGAATTACAACATCACATGGATGAGTGAATTATTTGATGCCAACTCACAACGATTTATAGGTGAAAAAGTATCTAACTGGATTCCTCAAACATCAGATTTAGTACGAGGCAACCAAAGTGAAATAATCGTTGAACATCGAAATTATATACTAAAAATATCACGCTTTAAACAAGGCAATACTCTATTTGTTAAAGATGTTACACGCCAAGAACATGCGGTCCGTGATTATCAAAACAATAAAGTCGTTTTAGGATTAATTCATTTAGACAACTATGAAGACGAAACCATGTTTGATGATGAAAACAAACAAGGCTTAATTGATGTTCAATTAAGACAACCCGTAATTAATTGGGCCAAGGAACATGGAATGTTCATCAGAAGAATCCGAACCGATCGCTTCTTACTAGTCTTAAACGAACAGATTTTTGAGCAAATAGTAGATGAAAACTTCGACATACTCGCTCAAATACGCCGAGCATCAAATCGAAATGAACTATCCATTACGCTATCAATGGCCTTCGCTAAAGGAACCAACGATTATTCTCAACTAGAATCAATGACTAACAGAGCCTTAGAACTAACACAAGGTCGAGGTGGTGACCAAGTCGCCGTCATGACTCACAACAAAGAAATTCAATATTATGGTGGTGGCAGCCAAGCTCAAGAGAAAACATCTAAAGTAAGAGTTCGAGTTCTTGCCCATACCATTCGAGATATGATATTAAACTCTGAAAATGTCCTCATAGCAGGTCACACAAATATGGATTTTGACTGTTTTGGGGCAGCCATAGGAATAAGTAAAATAGTCCAACTCTACAATAAACCAGTAGCAATTATTAGTAAGTCTGGTGGACTTGAAGAAAAACTTAACAAGACAGTTAATCGTTATTCAACTCAATTAAATCAACTACATACCTTTGTCTCAGAGGAACAAGCCCTAGATTTAATAAAACCTTCAACATTACTGATTATGGTAGATCATCATAGCTTAGACCAATCAAATTCTAAAGAAGTTATCTTTCAAGTAAGAAAGATTGCCATTATAGACCACCATCGAAGAACTTCAGACTTCCAATTCAATCCAGCACTCGCTTATATTGAAACAGCCTTTAGTTCAACCTGTGAGATGGTCACTGAGTTATTCGCATATCAGCGTCGCGTCATCGAACTAGAAGAGCTTGAAGCAACCATTATGTTTACTGGAATTGTCATTGATACAAACCATTTCAGAAATAGAAGTGGAGCTCGAACTTTCGAGGCAACTGCTCAATTAAGACGCCTAAGAGCTAACCCACAATTAGCAGATAGCTTTATTAAAGATACATTCGAAGAATTTGAACTTAAATCTAAGATATTAGCCAATGCTGAAATGATAGCGAATTATGTCATCATTAGTTATGAAGAAGATGAAATTAATCGAACAATTATGTCTCAAGTAGCCGATGAAGCACTAAAAGTTGAAGACATTGATGCCAGCTTTGTTATTGGACGAATTAAAAACAACAGAGTCGGTGTCTCAGCACGCTCCAAAGGTAATATTAATGTTCAAATATTAATGGAACAATTAGGAGGTGGGGGTCACTTCAATGCGGCTGCCATGCAAACAGACGAACAAACAGTTGCTGAGGTAACAGCAGATGTAACAAAGTTAATAGAAGAAAGGATTGAATCAGAAAATGAAAGTAATACTACTAGCTGATGTAAAGAATTATGGTAAAAAAGGAGAGGTTGTTAATGTCTCTGATGGTTATGCACGAAATTTCTTATTTCCTAGAAAATTAGCTGTTGATGCTAATAAACACACACTAAAAAAACTAGACCAACAAGTGGCAGAAGAAAAACGACAAGACAAAGCTAATAAAAAAGAAGCACAAGATCTTGCATCAAAACTTAAAAATATGGAAGTTATTTTTGAAGTAAGTACTGGTGAGGAAGGTCGTGTCTTTGGCTCAGTATCTAGTAAACAAATTGTTGAAGAATTTGAGAAACAATATGGTATAAAACTAGACCGTCGTAAATTCAAAGATCCAAAACCAATCAATACACTAGGTTTAAATAAAGTTGAAATCGAACTCTACAAAGGAGTTATTGGTCAACTTGTCGTACGATTGAAAGAGAAATAAGCCCATGAGTATTATTATGCCTCATTCTGTTGAAGCCGAAAGAACTTTATTAGGTGGTTTAATTGTCCATCATAAACAGATGGAAACAGTCGCTGAAATGGACTTAAGACCTGATCATTTTCACACAAAACATCACGAAGTTTTGTTTTTAAACATGCAAGAATTATACCGTCAAAAAGGATTGCTCGATATTCAGTTATTAGCTAGTTTCCTAGAAGATGGTAAACAACTCGATCAAATTGGTGGCCTGGATTATTTAGCCCAAATTACTCTAAATGCTTCAACCGCAAGCACAATTCGTCACTACGCTAATCTAGTATTAGAAAAAGCACAATTACGTCGCTTAATCGAAACAACCCAAGAAATAGCCCAAAATGCACAAGGCAATAAAGATATTAACAATATTCTAGATGAAGCTGAAAAAGGTATTCTTGACATTACTCGAGATCGCCGGAGTGGTGATTTCAAATTAGGTGGAGCAGTTGCTCACCAAGTAGTTAATCAATTAAAAGATTTATCATCAGGCAAAGTTAAAAATAAAGGCATGCAAACAGGCTTCTCTCATTTAGATAAAAACACACGTGGTTTTCAACCAGGTGATTTGATTATATTGGCTGCTCGTCCATCGGTTGGAAAAACAGCCTTAGCACTTAATCTGGCGGTTCAATCAGCACTTATTCAACTAGATAAATCAGTAGCTATCTTTTCACTCGAGATGCCTGCTGAACAATTAGTCACTCGTATGCTGTCATTCCATTCACTCATTCCATCAGAAATCCTACAAACTGGTAAAAACATGACCAATGATTTATGGAATGTGTTAGGAGCTTCGGTCAATGATTTAAACAAAGCCAAGATTTTTATTGATGATTCATCCATGACCAAAATGTCTGATATCTTCTCAAAATGTCGAAAATTAAAGAATGATAATAATCTTGGAATGATTGTTATTGACTATATTCAATTAATTAACTCATCAGATCGCTCTGAAAACAGACAACAAGAAGTGTCATTGATTTCAAGACAATTAAAAGCGCTAGCTCGTGAATTAGAAGTACCAGTCATTGCGCTTTCTCAATTGTCTCGTGGCGTTACTCAAAGAACGGATAAACGTCCCCTTCTTTCAGATTTAAGAGAATCTGGAGCCATTGAACAAGATGCTGACTTAGTCATTATGTTATACCGTGAATCTTACCAAAATCAGGATGACAACGAAGATCAACCAGTTCAAAAAAGACCAGACGAAGACCAACTGGTTGAAGTCATAATTGGTAAACACAGAAATGGACCAACTGGAACAGTTAAACTAGTATTTAAACCAAATGTTAATAAGTTTATGACTTATACAGAGAGCTTTTAATGAGATATACATTACTTGCCTCGGGGTCCAAGGGCAACGCTTGCCTAATAGAGACACCAAAAACTAGAATACTTATCGATTGTGGGACAACAAAAAAATACTTGTTGTCCTGCTTTACTGATTTAGAAATGAAATTTAATGACTTGGACGCACTTGTTTTAACGCATAATCATGGTGACCATATTAGTCAATTGAAACATTTTTATGATGTTCCAATTCATTCGCCCTTTGATGTCGTAGAAGCATTGAACTTTAACTTAGTTAAACCCAATCATGGCTTCCAAATAAATGATTTAACATTATATCCAATCGAACTGAGTCATGACACAGATATTGTTATTGGGTATATTATTTTTGACGGCTATGAAAAACTAGTCTATATCACAGACACAGGCTATATCCGTGAAGAAGACTTAATCCATTGTGTTGATGCTAACTATATTATTATGGAAAGTAACTATGACCCAGTCTTATTACTCAATAGTAGTCGTCCATATTTAACAAAGATGCGCATAATGAGTGATCGAGGACACTTAAGTAATGATAAAGCAGGCTTTTACTTATCTCAAATAGTCACACCAAACACATCAGAAATTGTCTTAGCTCACTTATCTGAAGAAGCCAACAATCCCGAAGTCGCCATGGCAAGTGTCAGAAAATACCTAGACGAGATCGGTTATAACAAATCACTTAAAGTTGCTTATCAGCACAAACTGATTCGGGGAGGCACACAGTGATTAATCGTTTGTATGTTTTTAATTTCAAGATTCAATAAGAAATAAGCCATTTAAATAAAAGAGGACAATCCATCTTAAGAAAACAAAAATCACTTGATGAGGATAGTAAAAACAGTCCGATTAACAATTAATTCGATTTTCAGTCTAACCAGAAACACCCTGAAAAGTTACAACAATTGACTTTTGATTGTAAAAATCGAATAAATAGTTTACAATACAATCAAAGGTTAAGGAGGAACTTAATGAAAGAGAAAACAGTTCTTGTAGTAGATCCAGTTGGGTTACACGCGCGTCCAGCAACAGTCGCTGTAAATGCTGCCAGCAAATTTAAGAGTGAAGTGAAAATTACATACAAAGGTCGTTCAGTAAACATGAAGTCGATTATGGGTGTAATGAGCTTAGGAATTCCAACACAATCAGAAGTCACAGTATCAGCTGAAGGTGAAGACGAAGAAGAAGCAATCACTACAATCGAAGAAGTACTACGTACACAAAAGGTTATTGAGTAATCATAGAACAGAAGGTCTTTACAACGAGACCAAGTAGTGTTAAATAATAGGGGGTAGATTCTTACAAAAAAGAATCTATAGGGTAAAGAAGTTTTGTAAAAGAACTAAACGTGAGATGGATTTTTAATCTGGGACAAGATTAGATGGTTCATTTCACCGTTTTAGTTCTTTTTCTTATGCTAGTTTAAAGTTGTGGTGAACAGAGTGTGAGCGAATCATAGCCAACATTCACTCGTTTCTTAAAGCGTTAGGTCAAATCAAACCCACTGTGATATAAGGACATTAAATACGCGATTGTTCAGGAGTCTATTTTCAAGACGAAACCTTTATCTGCCATAAGATAGTACACATTTGAAGGAAATGGTCCCTTACACCCAAATACTTCACACAAACATGGAGCCATTTTTCTTTTCTCTTGTATTGATGAATGGTGTATAATATAGTTAAAATAAGAAACAAGGAGGAAATGAGTGTGTCTAAAGAAAAATGGCTAAAC
>DUUI01000028.1 GCA_012841625.1 Erysipelothrix sp.
ATCCAGATAGAACTCCAGAGATCAAAGCGTCCTTGTCGCGTGTGCGAGCTCTCGGACTCATTGCCTTCCTCCTTTTGAATTTATTTTATTATAGCACAAAAAATGGCAGAATATGATAGCGTTATCAATTTGAAGTTAAAGATAAGAATAAACAGTATTATTGGTCAATTAATTGAAATGATCATTGCTTAAAAGTTAAATTATTATTGATAATGAATTATTCGTCATCTAGATTGGTGAATGCTTCTTTCATGATTTCTTTAAGGTGGTTTGCGGAGGCGGTCATTTTGCTTTGTTCGTATTCATTGAGGGGAAGTTCGATGATGTTTCTTACTCCAAATGAATTGATGACGGCTGGTGAACTGATGTAGACATCATGTTGATCGTATTCTCCTAGCATGTAAACAGAAACTGGGATGATGGCGTTTTCATCATCTAATATGGCGCGTGTGATGCGGGCTAGGGCGGCTGCGACTCCGTAATAGGTTGCGCCTTTTTTCTCTATGATTGTGTAGGCTTTGTCTCTGACATCGTAGAATGATTGGATAAGTGCTAGTTCATCGACTGATGAATATTGTTGGACCCATTCATAAATTTGAAGGCCGCCGACATTGGCATGTGACCAGACAGGGAACTCTGTGTCTCCGTGTTCTCCTAAAATATAGGCGTGGACGTTTCGTGGATCGACGTCAACCAGGCGTGCAATTTCTTGTCTAAATCTTGCGCTGTCGAGTGAGGTACCTGAGCCTATTATTTGAGTTGGTGGTAAGCCTGAAAATTTCCATGTGGCGTAGGTTAGGATATCGACTGGGTTTGTGGCTATTAAGAATATACCGTTGAATCCACTGTCCATTATGTTGCTGACCATGTCTTTGAAGATGTGTAGGTTTTTGTGCACTAAATCGATTCGTGTTTCACCTGGTTTTTGGGCTGCTCCGGCTGTGATGACGACGATGTCTGCATCGTGACAATCTTTGTATTCTGCTTGATAAATGTTTTTTGGCGAGGTGTAGGCAAGGGCGTCAGATAGGTCCATAGCATCTCCTTGTGCTTTTTCAACATTGAGATCTATGATTCCTAATTCTTGGCCGATTCCTTGTAAGACGGTTGCGAATGCGTAGCTTGAACCGACAGCTCCATCTCCTACTAATATTATTTTTTTATGTCTTTTTTCCATAGTGATCCTTCCTTCTATTGTTAGGTTTAGTATATCACTCTGGGTGTATAAAAAAACTGAAAGACATTTTTCCAGTTTGTTTGATTTGTTTATATAAAATTGAAGAATACTGATTTTAGTAGAACTTGGATTATGATTAATCCTTTTATCATATTACGATTTAGTTTTTGTTTGGTTGGTTTGATGTTGTTTTGTTTGTTTGGAAAGAATTTGGTGATTAGCTTAATGGCTGTTTTGTATAATAGTTTGAATAAGATAAATCCTATGAATGCGCCTAATAAATTCATCAGAATGTCTGTGGTGTCGAAACTGCTTAATTGTCTGACTGAGAATAATTGGAAGGTTTCGATGAGGAGCGTTAATAGTAGTGATACTATCAATGTTTTTTTGAGGTCTTGTTTATAGATTAATGGATAAAGTATCCCAAATGGTATAAATAAGAGGATGTTCATTAATACTTGGGTGATTGCGCCGTCGTATGCTTGAATGATATCGTTGAATGGAATGAGGTTTATATTGAAACTTGAGAAGGTTGTGTTGATAAATGGAAGTGGAATAAAGAAAGGGATAACTAGTGTGAAGTAGGCGACACAGCTTAGGTAAATAAATATGGCTGTTTTATTGAAGAGTAGGAATGGATTATCTTTCCATTTTGGATAAAGAAAAGTGACATATATTAAGGCTAGGCTTACCACGTCTATTAGTAATGATAATTGAATCATCTTTATTCTCCTTTTTTGTTACTTGGCGATGACCAGCATTCCGTGTGCTGGTATTAGTACTTCTTCACATTCTGTTTTTTCAGCAACTAGGCCTTGTGTATCGGCTAGCATCTTGTAGCAATCATTAAGCGTGTATCTAACGTCTTCGTAGCTTGGGTTAATGAGCACTTTGACTTCTTCGTATCCACAGTATTGTGAGACATCACTGTATGTGACTTGAAGTGCTTTGTTTTTTAAGGTTTGGAAGCTTATGTGGTCTTTGATTTCACTGGTTGTGTTGAAGCTAAAGATGTTTAATTGTTTGCGCAGTTTAATCATGTCTTTAGTGTATTTGACGATATTTCTAAATGTCTGTGTTTGAGAATAAGTTATTTGGTTGATTGAATCTGGTGACATGTATGAATTATCTATACCGCTTTTTGTTCTAGCCATTTCTTGGCCGTAGTGTAAAAACAAAATTCCTTGTGAGATGCAGAGGATTCCGTTGGTTAGTTTTTGTTTTTCAACTTTTTGTTCAAATGTGTTGTATGGGTTTGATCTTGAGATTTTATCCCATAGGGTTAGATTGTCGTGACATTCAACATAGTTTACTGATTGTGTTGGTTCGTTGAATAGTTTAACCATGTATTTGTAGAGGGTGTTTCCTATGATGCTGCCTTTGGCTGTTTCTATATAGGAGGTATCGCCTAATGCGTAGCCGCTGATATGGGCTAAGTCTGGGCTGCTTGGTCCTTTGATATGGTCTCGGAAGAAGTCATTAAAGAACCCAATTTCTGGAA